>NZ_CAXGPO010000009.1:0-109573 GCF_964011655.1 uncultured Spongiibacter sp.
GCTCTTCCGATCTCAGCTGCACGTTTTTTTGAGTAAACAATGCCAGTTGGGCAATTTGGTTATTCCCAATATCGACCAAGCCTGCAGCCAATTGATTGCCATGCTCCACGGTGAGGCTCACGCCTGCGCCCTACTCGGCATGCCCTGCGATGAAAGCAACAGAGACCTGTCGAATTACAGCCGCGCCTGCGTTGATATGTTTCTCTGCCGCTACGAGGCCTGATCGTCCTCTTTCAATGCCTTCGGCGGCGCTACCCACCCCGGCGGTAATTTAATCACCGGCTTCTGCAATAGCGCGCTATTCGGGTAGGTGATCGTGCCACCGTCGTCGCGCCGAATCAGCACATGGAACGAGGCAATTTCCACTATCTCGCCGGAAATATCTTCATCGGCATCAACCACCTTTACTCGGTCGCCAACCCGGTACGGGAAGGCAAAGAAGATAATCACCCCCGCCGTTAAATGACTCAGAATCGACCACTGAGCAAACAGGGCAATACCAATTACTGCGAGCACAGAACTGAGGAAGATATACACCTGGTGATACCCCAGGCCCAGCACGAAACACGCCGCCAATATAGAGAGAAGCACCATAGAAAAGTTGAGTAGCTTGCGCAGCGCAAACACTCGACGGCTAGCTATCGAGCGCCGCTCAGCAAAGTCGTCCACCAGTCTATTAAGGGCTCTATTGAAATAAATAAGGGCCACAACCACAGCAATGGCCAACAGTGCCTTAAGCATTTGCTATTTCCTTCTCACTGAGTTTTTTCGGGCGCTTTAATGCCCGCAACTGGGATAACGCGTCACTGTCTCGGCGGTACTGACAGCGCTCAAAGGCGCTGCTAAACGCGGCAAACCACGGCGCCCACTCCGGTGCTTGCTCACCGACCCGCCGAGAAAAAGCAGCGACCGTTTCCCCTGGCTCACGCCGCAGGCCCGTTCGCCGAGCCAGTCGCCGACACGCCGTATGATAATAACGCAATGCCGGCTCGCGGCGAGACGCACGCCAGGCGGGTTTGAACATCATTAATGCCACAAGTGCCATCGGCAATGCACCAAATATCAATAAACCCACCAACATCCGCTTAACACTGATCCCTCCCATCAGCGACGACAGCACACCACTCTGACGCTCGCTATCGTAATTCAGCACCCAATTTGCCCATGCGTAGTTCACGCTATCCAAGTACAGCCGTATATCCCGCGCCCAGTCAAAGCGTCGCAAAGACAGCGGTGATTTACCGAGAAAGCCCTGTTGCGCACTCAGCATAGAATCTGCACCCAATGCCACACGATCCGGCGCGACTGTCGATGTTGGATCAATTCGCTGCCAGCCTCGCGCTGGTAACCATACTTCGGCCCAGGCGTGGGCATCACTCTGGTGAACCAATAAATAGTTGTCGGTGGTATTGACCTCGCCACCTTGATAGCCCACTACCAGCCTTGATGGCACACCGGCGGCGCGCATCAAGAATACAAAGCTGCCGGCGTAATGCTCGCAAAAGCCCTGCCGGCTCTCAAAAAGGAACTCGTCGACATTGTCCCGCCCCAATAACGCCGGCTTGAGCGTATATTCAAACGGGCTATTCCTAAAATACCGCAGGGCGGCAGCGACGCGATCAGCAGGGTCCGGGTATTGTCTCGCCCACTGCAAGGCCAGTTCCCGCGCTCTGGGGCTATCGTTCCCGGGCAGTCGCAGGTTTCGCTGCAATACACGATTGCTGGCCTCGGTTCGCGGTTGCGTCAGCACAGAATCCACCACGTACTGAAGGCGCCCGGTCAGCGGCGCTTTTGGCAACCACTGATAGGCGCCAGCGTATCGAATATCATCCCGGTTTACCCGCGCGACCGGCAAGCTATAGAGCCACTCATGAGCCCCCGGCTCCAGCGTGACTACGTAGCGCTGTCTCTCCCCTTGTAAAGGCGGTGGTGGTGGCGTTGTCAGTCTCCCCATGCGGTTGACCGTCCACCGCTGGGAATCGTAATTTTCAAGCACCAATCCGCGCCAATAGCGCTGCGACGGGGGAGGCAATTGGCCACCTTCAAAGCGCACACGAAAGGCTAATGCAGCGTTTTGACTCAGCTCCGCAATATCCCCAAAACGCAGCTCATCCGACATACCGGTCTGGGCCTTTGCGCCAGGCAAGGGCATGGACCACAGCGGGCCAATGCGCGGAAATACCAAAAACAGGAAGAGCATTAGCGGTAAGGCCTGGATCAACATCAGCGCCGAAAGGCGCACACTCGCGGCAATAGCAGGCTTTTCTCGATACAACATTTGCTGGGCAGCAAGTATCGCCAGCAGTTGTAAAACGGCAACGGGCACCGCGTTGATCTGCTGCTCGAAAAGAAAGCGGCAGGCAACTACGAAATAGCACAGCAGCAATACCAACCAGTGATCGCGGCGCTGTTTCAGCTCCAGGACTTTGAGAATGACGGCCAGCACCAGTGTTGCCACCATCGGCTCTAGCGCTAACCACTGGCGATATTGCAAGTAAATGCCCGCGACAGAGAACACCACCAAGGCCACTTTCACCAGTGCCGACGGAAAGCTCCAAGCCGCTGTCACAATGCGCCAATACCACCACGCCACCGCGCCCCAGACCAAGACCATCCAAATCGGTATGGTGGGCGCCAAGGGCGCAATCGCGGCAAGCTGCGCCAGCAACAGCCACATAACAGCAGGGGCAGAAGTTCTGGTCACCGGCCTGCCTCTGCGGGATAAATGGCCAGTTCGCGCAGCACCGCAGCGAGATGGGCAGGCCCTTGGCCCGCCGAAATATCCGCGGTCGGTAAATGAAGGGAAAACGGTAACTCTCGGCGGTCACATTCCAGCGCCCAGGCACACAGCGTGCTCAACCGATCCTCTACTGCCAATTCGGGCAAACTCTCCCAATCCAACGATAGGTCATCGGCCCTGCTCTCTTCGTAGCGCTTGCTAAACAAGCCCTGCCCTTTGGCATATGCCTTCCAAAAAATACGTCGCGGCGATTCACCCGGCTGGTATCGTTCGAAGCCGCTGAACTCGTCGCTGTCACTGCGCATATCGAACACCTCTCCGTGCCCATCACCGCGCGCGCTGCTCATGAGTGGCCGCAGCGCTCTCGGGCGCGGGTACACCAAGCAGTGCCAGTCCAGCGCTGGCATTGCCCAGCAACGAATCACGCCCAATGGGTAATCAGAGCGAACTTGTATGCGGCCGGGATAGAGCCTCCCACGGCGCGGTGCCGGACAGGGCACCCTAACTTCAACGCCCTCGCCTTTGGCTAACTCGCTCACCTGCTTGCGTTGTTGGGGGAAACCGACCTGCAACTGGAAGCGCGGGCGCTGCTGGCTGTTGATATGAACGTGAAAATGCGCGGTATCACCAGCGAAAACCGGCTCACAGGCACCCGCCCGAATCTGCAAACCCGACAAATTGGTGTAGGTGTGCAGAATCACCACCAAGAACAAGCTGAACAGCAGGAATGCCAGCGCAAAAATAAGGTTGTTTTGGTAGTTAATGGCCAGCAGAAGCAAGCCCGATAGCATCAGTAAAAAACCGAGACCTGCTGAGGATGGGAAAATGAAGATCTTATTCTGACTCAGCACCCACGCGTTGCGCCGGGGGTTTCGCTTATCCAGCCACGCCTCGAAGCGTCGCTGAATTGCCGAGCGCAATGCTGACATGGCTAGGCCAGTACCGATACCTGCGCGAGCATCTTTGCAACCAGCTCGGCGCCATCGGCATTGCTATCTGCTGCAGGCTGCAAACGGTGCGCCGCCACCGGCTCTAACACAGCCTGCACATCGTCGGGCAGCAGGTAGTCCCGACCCTCGAGCAAGGCCCACGCCTTGGCACACTGCAGCAGGGCGAGACCAGCGCGCGTCGAGAGACCAAAGGCTATTTCGGCATCCTGACGGCTAAAAGCGATGAGGCGCTGAATGTAGCTGACGACGCTACTGCGCACCTCCACTTGTTTTACCAATTCCTGCAAACGCTGTATTTGCGCGTCATCGAGGCAACTTGGGAGCGTCGTCAGCATCTCTCTAGGGTCACCGCCCTCCAGTAGCTGTCGCTCGGAGCGCTCGTCGGGATAGCCGAGAGAAATACGCATTAAGAAGCGGTCAAGCTGGGACTCGGGCAGCGGAAAAGTGCCCGACTGAAACCAGGGGTTCTGCGTTGCAATAACGAAAAAGGGTTTCGGCAACGACCGCGTTTCCCCTTCGGTGGTCACCCTGCCCTCTGCCATCGCTTCCAACAGCGCACTCTGGGTTTTGGGGCTCGCCCGGTTGATCTCATCAACGAGCAAAAACTGGGTGAATACCGGGCCGGGGTGGAAGTGAAAGGCGTTACTATTGCGGTCAAATACCGACACGCCAAGAATGTCCGACGGCAGCATGTCACTGGTGAATTGCACTCTGCGGTAAGCCAAACCTGTCACCGCCGCAAAGGCCTGGGAGAGCGTCGTTTTACCGACGCCAGGCAAATCCTCGACCAGCAGGTGCCCGCCGGCAAGCAAACAACACATTGCCTGCTGTATCTGCCGATCCTTACCCAGCAGAACGCTACCAATCTCTGCGCGCGCGGCGCTCAGCTGTTCCAGATCAGACGGCATCTAGCCCTCTCTGCAAATCGGCCTTGAGATCGGTGAGCTCTTCCAGGCCCACAGCAAGCCGGATCAAATTGTCACTGATGCCGCTCTCGGCGCGCTGCGCGTCACTGAGACGGCCATGAGTGGTGGTCGCTGGATGAACAATCGTGGTCTTTGCATCACCCAAATTGGCGGTGATTGACACCAAGCGGGTAGCATCGATAAAGCGCCAGGCGGCATCGCGCTGCCCTCTCACGGTGAAAGACAATACACCACCAAAAGCTTTTTGTTGCTGCGCTGCAAGTTTGTGCCCTGGGTGCGAGGGCAAACCGGCATAATAGACCGTTTCAATCTTATCTTGCTGCGCTAACCATTGCGCCAGTGCCAGCGCACTCGCACTGTGCGCCATCATACGCAGACGCAATGTTTCTAGGCCTTTTAAAAATACCCAAGCATTGAAAGGGCTCATTGTCGGGCCAGCGGTGCGGATAAACCCGAGGATCTCATCCATATGTTCGCGGCGCCCAACCACAGCGCCACCTACGCATCGTCCCTGGCCATCGAGATATTTGGTCGCCGAATGCACGACGATATCGGCGCCCAGGGCCAAGGGCTGCTGTAGCGCAGGGGTGCAGAAACAGTTGTCGACCACCAGCAAACTGTCGCTCGCTTTTGCAAGCGCTGCCATCGCCGCAATATCGGCGACTTCGGCCAAGGGGTTGGAGGGCGACTCCAGAAACAACAGTCGAGTCTGTGGGCGAATCGCATCGCGCCACGCGTCCATATCCAGCGGCGAAACAAAGCTGGTTTCAACGCCAAGTTTGGCCATGTACTTGCTCAGCAAGTTGGTAGTGGTGCCAAACACACTGCGCGAGCAAACGATGTGATCGCCGGCTTTTAACAGTGCGATACAGGTGCTGAGAATTGCTGCCATGCCCGACGAGGTTGCCACAGCCGCCTCACCACCCTCTAGCGCGGCAATACGCTCTTCAAATGTGCGAACGGTGGGATTGGTATAGCGGGAGTAGACATTGCCTGGCTGCTCACCGGAAAAGCGCGCAGCGGCTTCCGCCGCAGAGGCAAACACATAGCTGGACGTGGTAAAAATAGGCTCGGCGTGCTCACCTTCAACGGTGCGGCGCTGCCCCGCCCTGACAGCCAGGGTGTCCAACTCGCACTCAGCGAGCACATCGAGGCGCTGCTGTTGGTAATCCGCTTCTGTCATAGTTGGCGCTCCCTACGACACATCGTTGTGTAAGCCTACCAGGGCACCATCGCCCACCGCCGCGTTACGCGCAGTTTGCTTACTGTCGTTGCGATCGGCAGCCAATTTATCCAGATAGGCCTGGTCGACATCACCCGTGACGTAATTGCCGTCGAATACTGCGCAGTCAAAGGCGTCGATGTTGGGGTTGCCCTCTGCGGAACACTCCACTAGGTCATCCAGGTCTTGATACAACAGCCAGTCCGCCCCTATCTCCTTTTCGATCTCCTCAACGCTGCGATCATTGGCGATCAGCTCCTGCGCCGATGGCATGTCGATACCGTAAACATTGGGGTAACGAACCGGTGGCGCAGCCGAGGCAAAATACACCTTGCGCGCCCCCGCATCTCTGGCCATTTCAATAATTTGCTGGCAGGTGGTACCACGCACAATGGAGTCGTCTACCAGCATCACGTTCTTGCCTTTGAATTCCAGGCCAATGGCGTTGAGCTTCTGTTTAACCGACTTCTTGCGCGCGCTCTGGCCCGGCATGATGAACGTACGACCGATATAGCGGTTCTTCACCAAGCCTTCACGGAATTTAACACCTAGAACGGAGGCCATAGACTGGGCAGCGATACGGCTGGAGTCCGGAATGGGTACGACAACATCAATATCGTGATCCGGGCGCTCGCGCAGAACCTTCTCAGCCAGGCGCTCACCCTGACGAAGGCGCGACTTGTACACCGATACGCCATCCATGATCGAGTCAGGTCGGGCAAAGTATACGTGCTCAAAGATACAGGGGCGGCAATGCGTCTCCGCCGCGCATTGGCGAACGGTGATCTCGCCCGCATGACTTATGTAGACGGCTTCGCCGGGTGCAACATCGGCCACCAGCTGAAAACCCAGCGCATCCAGAGCCACGCTTTCCGACGCGAGCATGTACTCCTTGCCCTGTGCGGTTTCACGCACGCCGTAAACCAGGGGGCGAATGCCGTTGGGGTCGCGAAAGCCAACAACGCCGTAGTTTGCGATCATTGCCACTACCGCATAGCCACCACGGCAGCGTTTATGTACGCCCGCGACCGCAGCAAAAATATCGTCGTCGCTGGGTACCAGTTTGCCCAACTTTTGCAGCTCGTGAGCAAAGACATTCAGCAAAACCTCCGAGTCTGACTCCGTATTCAAGTGGCGGAGGTCCGACTGGAATAACTCTTGCGACAGTTGCTCAGAGTTGGTCAGGTTACCGTTGTGGGCCAGGCTAATGCCGTAGGGTGAATTCACGTAAAACGGCTGTGCCAGCGCTGGGCTTGAACTGCCCGCTGTTGGGTAGCGCACATGGGCAATCCCCATGGTGCCCACCAGGCGCTGCATATGCCGCGTGTGGAAAACATCTCGCACTAGGCCATTGCCCTTGCGTTGGTTCAGGCGGCCATCCTGGCAAGTAACGATGCCCGCAGCGTCCTGGCCACGATGCTGGAGTACAGTCAGGGCATCATAGAGATCCTGATTGACGTTGCGTTTGGCGACGATGCCAGCGATACCACACATGCAGCCTTACCTCGTTGTTGCATATTGGTTAAATTAGCGGTGAGCATCCCACAATGAGGACACCCAGCCGACGAGATCGTGAAAACTTTGTTCAGACCAGTCTCTCATCAATAGAAACTCAGGAATCAGTGTCGACTCCTGCCACCATTGGTCGTTTTCAATGCCGGTAAGTAATGACGGCAGCAGCACCAAGGCCGCAAGCACCACAATCATGCCTCTGGTGGTGCCAAAAATCATGCCCAACAACCGATCGGTGCCGCTCAAACCACTGCGTTTAACGACTTCGGCAATCAGGTGAGTCGCCAGGCTCCCCAGTACCAGCGCCCCCGTGAACAACAGCACGTAAGCGAGAATATCGCGCAGGTACGGCTTATCGACCAGAGGTGCCAGCACCTCGACCATTTGCATGTGGAATGCAACAGCAATAAAAAAGGCGACCGCCCATGACACAAGGGATAGCGCCTCGCGGACAAAGCCGCGCAGTAAGCTGATCAGTGAAGAAACAATGACGACAGCAAGGATGGCCCAATCAGCCCAATTAAAGCTCGTCAGCACCGCGTGCGACTCCAGCGACCCGTGAAGGGGCGAATTCTACCAAGCTGTGCAGCCCAGCCCAAGCGTTTATCCTTCAAAGCGGCTGAGTATCGACTTCAGCGAGAAACGGCGGTTGATTTCCGCTTGCAAGGCCTCGGCGCGCTCACGACTCAGAGCCGGCCCAACAAGTACCCGATAAAGCGTTCTATCGCCGCGCTTCAAGGGCTCGCTGTAAGCTTTATAGCCGCCCTTGCGCAGGCGCTGCACAAGATTGTCAGCGTTACTTTGCTGGCCAAAGCTGCCACATTGAATCACCCAGGCAACAGGCAAGCCGCGTGCTTCCTTACTGGGTTCAGCGGGCGGTGTTTTGCTAACGGTTGGCGCGGCTGGTTTGGCAGCCGGTGTAGTTGGTGCTGGTCGGCTATCGGTCGCTACTTTCTTTTTAGTTACTTCGTTTTGCGATACCGGCGGTCGCTCTGGCAGCGCCGCTGCCGCTTTTACACCGTCGCCACTGTAGCGACCATCGCTGGGCTCGAGCACTTGCTGCGGCTCAACGATCGGCGCCAACGCCGAGGGGATATCTTTGGGCTTCTGGGGCTCTTGGACTTCGGGGGCCTCAATGCGCGGCGCCGGCGGGATTTGTGTACTGCGATCCAATTTGTACTCGGCGGGCCCCGTAAAGAGTAGCGACCAAAGTATCACGCCACCACAAAGCAAAACCAAAGTTCCAACTAATCGCTGTCTCATCATTAGTGCAAAGTCTCAACAAAAGCGGTAGCAGGCATCGCTTGCATAACCGCCGAAACGGTAAAGAACGAGCCGAATACGACCAAACAGTCCCTGTCACACAGCGTCGCCCGAATAGCAGGTAAGGCGCTGGCGACATCACCAACAGTGTGTACTGCAGCGCTATCAACACCTTCATTTAACAAGTGACGCGCCAACACAGCTGGCGCCATCGCCCGCGCTATGCCAGGTAATTCCGGCAAGTACCACTGATCAATATAGGGGCTTAGCTCCCTCAAGCTCCCCGCTATTTTTTTATCTTCCATCACCGCCAGCACGGCTGTGCACTTGCCACCGTTGGGCATGTCGGCCAACTGCTTGGCCAAGCGCGACAGGGCCGCTGGGTTGTGGGCAACATCGAGCAGCAAACCATGCTCACGCAAGGGCAGCACTTCCCCGCGGGCAGCGATGTGAACCTGCGCTAAGCCCTCTCGAATCGCCGTTTCACTGACCGGTAGTTCAAACAGACAAACAGCTTGCAGGACTGCTGCCGCGTTGTCCAACATCACCGGCGGTAGCGGTAGCGATCGCAGCAAGCGCTCAGAGCCATCTCGTCGCTGCCCCCGCCAATGCCAGCAATCTGCGGCCTCTTCGAAGAAAAACTCACTGCCCCGAGCATAGAGCGGCGCATCAAGTTGCTGCGCAATATCGACGACCGCCGCACTGCTGCGCGGATCACCGAAGATCAGCGGTGTGTTCGCCCTGGCAATGCCGGCTTTCTCACGGGCGATAGTTTCTCTGTTATTACCCAGCCATGCCTCGTGGTCGAGATCCACGGAACTGATCAAGGCGAGATCGGCATCGACAATGTTGACGGCGTCCAAGCGCCCTCCTAACCCGACTTCAAGAATCAGGACATCCAGCTGAGCGTCGGAGAAAAGCTGCAGCGCAGCCAGGGTGCCAAATTCGAAAAAACTCAGCGACAATGAGCCGCTAGCCCTATCGACCTTGTCGAAAGCTCGTACAAGGGCGGCATCTGCCACTTCTTCACCATCAATACGAACCCGCTCGTTATAGCGCAGTAAATGCGGTGAAGTGTAGGCCCCTACCCGGTACCCTTCCGACTCCAATATTGCCGACAACAATGCCACACAGGAGCCTTTGCCGTTGGTACCGGCAACGGTGATCACGGGCATGGTGAGCGCAAGATTCATTTGCTGAAAGACCGCTGAAACGCGGTCTAGGCCGAGGTCAATCTGGCGAGGGTGCTGCGCCTCCATCCATTGCAACCAATCTTGCAATTGCACAAACCGCATGGGGCGCTTACCTGTTTAGTTTTGGTAGAAGGTGAGGTTACCCAGCACTCTGGCAAGGGTGTCGCGCATATCTGCACGACGAACAATCATATCGATGGCGCCATGTTCTAGCAAAAACTCGCTGCGCTGGAAGCCCGGCGGGAGTTTTTGACGAATGGTCTGCTCGATGATGTTCGGCCCAGCAAACCCAGCGCGAGCACCCGGCTCTGCCACATTGATGTCGCCAAGTAGTGCCAAACTGGCAGAGACACCGCCATAAATTGGATCGGTCATTACCGAGATATAGGGCACGCCATTTTGCTTGAGGCGCTCAAGTACGGCACTGGTCTTCGCCATTTGCATCAAAGAAATCAGTGCTTCCTGCATGCGCGCTCCGCCAGATGCGGAAAAGCACACCAATGGACGACGCTCTTGCAGGGCGATATTCGCAGCCTGGGTGAACTTCTCTCCCACTGCCGAGCCCATCGAACCACCGTGGAAATTAAACTCGAACGCCACCGTCACAACAGGTACGTCTTTCACTGTGCCTTTGTAGGCAATAAGAGCGTCTTTTTCGCCCGTGCTTTTCTGTGCCGCAGCGAGGCGGTCTTTGTACTTTTTCTTGTCTTTGAACTTCAGGCGGTCAACAGGCTCGATGCCACTGAGAATTTCTTCGCGACCCTGCTCGTCCAAAAACAGCGCGATCCGGCGTCGGGCGCCAATGCGCATATGGTGGTCACACTTCGGACATACATCCTGATTTTCTTCAAGCTCAGGCCGGTATAACACCGCCTCACACTTTACACACTTCTTCCACAACCCTTCTGGAACAACACCGCCCGACTTCCGCTTTTCCGAAGGATCTGAACGGCGCACCCCTGAGGGCAGAATTTTATCAACCCAGCTCATTGTTATTTCCTGTCTGTTATCGTGCTTTTAGTTTTTACTGTGGCGCCGCTTCAAACGTCGGCTACCGCATCTATGGCTTTGCGAATATCGGCGATCAGTGACACCGCCTCCGCTATTTGTTTGTCAGTATCTGCAGCGTTATCCCATTTGGCAAGACGGTCCACCAGTGCGCTACCGACCACAACGCCCTCACACAAGGGCGCAATCGCCGACGCAGACTCACCGTCTTTAATACCGAAACCAACGGTTACCGGCAGATCGCTATGCTGGCGAATGCGCTGCATTTGCTCACGCACGCTGTCTATATCTAAGTGACCCGCACCAGTGACGCCCTTTAAGGACACGCAGTACAGGTAGCCACTCGCCAAAGCGGCCACTTTCGCAACGCGCTGATCGCTACTCGTTGGCGCCAGCAAAAAGATGTTATCCATACCAGCGTCACGCAACAACTGACTGGTTTCTCCGGCTTCCTCCGGGGGCATGTCAACAGTGAGCAGCCCGTCAACGCCTGCCTGCTTGGCGCGCTCGGCAAACTGTGAGTAACCCATGTGCTCAACCGGATTGGTGTAGCCCATCAACACCACGGGGGTTTCCGCGTTGGTTTGGCGAAACGCCGCCACCATGTCCAATACCTGGGAGAGCGACACATGGTGCTCCAACGCGCGCTCGTGAGCCAGCTGAATGGTTGGCCCCTCAGCCATGGGGTCTGAAAATGGTACCCCCAGCTCAATAATGTCGGCACCGCTGTCGACCAGCGCATGCATCAGTGAGACCGTATGCTGCGGCGCAGGATCACCCGCAACAATATATGGTACCAGGGCTTTCGCACCGCGCTCGGCAAGTTGTTCAAATACTTTCGCTAGACGACTCAATGTCCTTCCCCGTCAATCAATTCCAATGCCGTCAATGCCGGCTACCGTATGAATATCCTTATCCCCGCGCCCGGATAAGTTCACCACAATGCTTTGATCCGGGCGCATTGTTGCTGCCAGCTTCTCCGCGTAAGCGATGGCGTGGCTGGACTCCAGTGCCGGCATAATACCTTCAACTAAGGTGAGCTTGCGGAAGGCATCAAGCGCTTCATCGTCGTTAATTGCCACGTAATTAACGCGGCCAATGTCTTTCAACCATGAGTGCTCAGGGCCAACACCGGGGTAATCCAAGCCGGCTGATACTGAGTGCGTATGAATAATCTGTCCGGCCTCATCCTGCATCAAGTAGGTGCGGTTGCCATGTAATACCCCCGGAGTGCCATCGCTGAGCGGCGCAGCGTGCTCACCGGTGGCAACGCCGTGCCCACCCGCTTCTACGCCGTACATCGCCACGGTTTTATCATCGAGGAAGGGGTGGAACAAGCCAATGGCATTCGACCCACCGCCGACACAGGCCACCAGGGCGTCGGGCAGTTTGCCGGTCTGCTCGAGGTGTTGCTCACGCGCTTCGCGACCAATGACCGATTGAAAGTCGCGCACCAGCATCGGATAAGGGTGCGGGCCGGCCGCCGTACCGATAATGTAAAACGTGTCATCTACATTGGTAACCCAGTCGCGCATCGCTTCGTTCATCGCGTCTTTAAGCGTGCGTGAACCCGATTTAACCGAGATCACTTCGGCACCAAGTAACTTCATGCGATACACGTTCAGCGCCTGACGACGAATATCCTCTTCGCCCATAAATACCTGGCATTCCATGCCCAGCCGGGCCGCAACAGTAGCCGAAGCAACACCGTGCTGGCCGGCGCCAGTTTCAGCAATCACGCGCTTTTTGCCCATGTACTTAGCAAGCAGGGCCTGACCGATAGTGTTGTTAACTTTGTGAGCCCCAGTGTGGTTTAGGTCCTCACGTTTCAGGTAGATCTGCGCCCCGCCGACTTCACGAGACCAGCGCTCAGCGTGATACAGCGGTGATGGTCGACCTACATAGTAGGCAAGATCGCGATCGAACTCGGCCCGAAACTCAGGGTCCTGGCTCAAACGCTGGTAATTCTCAGCAAGTTCATCCAAGGCAAAAATCAGCGTCTCCGACACAAAACGGCCACCATAAGGGCCGAAATGCCCCTCCGCATTGGGGAACTGGCTAAAATCAACGTGCTCTTGCTGCTTACTCACTCAATACTCCCGTCGGTCTGCTTCTGCGACCGCTTGAAAAAACTGCCGAATACGCTCGGCGCACTTAACACCGGGCGCACTTTCCACTCCGCCACTGACATCCACCGCCCAAGGACGACAACTCGCAATCGCCGCGCCGACGTTTTCACTGTTCAAGCCACCGGCTAACAGCAGCGGAAACGCCCTTTGCGTCGGAATCTTTTGCCAGTCGAAGACCTCGCCTGTGCCGCCTGGAACGCCCGGCTTATAGCTGTCGAGCAGAATGGCTCGGGCGCCGCTGTAACTTGCGGCAACACCACTCACATCCATCCCTTCTCGCATTCGCAGTGCGCGCATATAAGGGTGTCCCAGCGATTCACAGAATGCCGGCGACTCATCGCCATGGAACTGCACAAGGTCGAGTGGACACACCGCCAAGGTGTCTCGCAACACCTCAATCGGTGCGTCGACAAACAAGCCAACGCTGGTAACAAAGGCGGGCAATTGCGCAATGATGTCAGCGGCCTGTTCAGGGCTCACTGACCGTGGACTCTTTTCATAAAAAACGAAGCCCAGCGCATCTGCACCGGCGTTAACAGCGGCTTGCGCATCTTCCAGCCTGCGAATGCCACAAATTTTTACGCGGGTTCGAAACACTCAGATTCAGCCAAGCTATTAAAGGCTGGAAATACTAGCAAATTTACGGCCTGTCTGCCGCAAATTCAGCACCGAATGAGCGGATAAATTCCGGCCCTGGCGATAGTTGAGGGAGGTCAAACTCGGAAGGGTAATTCACATCTACAAGATACAGACCGTGGGGTTTAGCCGTAACGCCCCCTTGACTGCGATCTCGACTGGCAAGCACCTCTGCGGTCCAGCCAACGGGCTGCTCCCCACTCCCCACCGCCACCAAGACGCCGGCGATATTGCGCACCATGTGGTGAAGAAAGGCATTGCCCTGAATATCTATCACAACGTAACGGCCGTGGCGGCTTACGTTGGCGTAATGGATATTGCGCATCGGGCTGTGAGACTGGCAGGACGCCGCGCGAAAAGCGCTAAAGTCCTGTTCACCCACCAACACTTGCGCCTCTCGATGCATCAACGCTTCGTCTAATGGCACATCGATATGAGTAACGCCGCCCACCAAGTGCGCGGAGCGCCGCAATTGATTCAGAATTACATAGCGATAACGGCGTGCAGTTGCGGAGAAACGGGCATGAAAATCACCGGCGACAGGGCACACCCAACGCACAGCGATATCAGTGGGAAGCAAGGCATTACAGCCCGCGTGCCACGCCTTAACACTGCGCCCCACCGGGGCGTCGAAATGAACGACTTGGTGACTGGCATGAACGCCCGCATCGGTCCTACCCGCGCAAATCACGGTTACCGGGCTAGCCGCAACGGAAGACAGGGCCGACTCCAACGCGTCTTGAATGGTTGCAACCTTTGGCTTGTCCTGGCTCTGCCAACCCCGATAAGCGCCACCTTGATATTCCAGCGCCATGGCTATGCGCGTTCCTTCAGGTAGCGTTTCGGTATCGGCGCGCTCGAATGCTTGCGGCTCGAAACTAGGGGTGCTCAATGTTACTTCAACTGCTCCATTAATGCCTGGGCTGCCTCTTTCTGTTCGTCGCTACCCGCCTCCAGCACTTCATTAATAATATCCCGGGCACCGTCTTCGTCGCCCATGTCGATAAACGCGCGGGCGAGATCCAGCTTGTTCGAAATATCATCACTGTCTGACAACTCAGGCATATCCTCCTCGGCCGAATCAGCAGAGAATTCATCAAAAACCAAGTCATCTAAATTCAGCGCACCGACCTCGTCGGCGTCACCCTGAGCTTCGTCGAGCGCCACGCCATCGGTTGACGTTAGCGGCTCCTGATCAGCATCGGCATCGGCGGCATCGACCACGGTTTCAATGGCCTGGTCCTCGGTGTCTGCCCCGGCATCCTCAGCCAGCGACAAACCCTCTACCTCGGCATCCAGGTCCGCCAATGCGGCGTCGAGATCATCCAATTCAGACAATTCCTCTGCCGCCGCCTCCGGCTGGGGCTCGCTGTCGTCGGTGCTCAACATTGACTCACCGAGGTCACTGTCTTCTAGACGAAAGTCAAAGTCGCTGAGGTCTGCACCAAGATCATTACCTTCTGCAACCGTGTCGCTCTCTGCAACGGCATCATCGCCAACGGATAATTCGCTCAGGTCGAGATCAGCGTCACCGAGCTCGTCCAGGGCTTCAAAGCTACCGTCGTCCAGCTCCAGATCGCTGCCTTCTGTCGACAATGCATCCAATTCCAACTCGTCATCACGACCATCGACGTCGAGGCTATCATCGGAAGCAAAATCAAAGTCCTCAAGCCCTTCCAAAACCGGCTCGTCGGCTGCCGTTTCGCTGCCAGTGCTGGAATCATCGTCCAGAGAAAGCGCCTCAGCACCCGCCGCCGAATTCGGGTCAGCTTCTGGCATCGGCGTAGCGTCCACCTCTTCGTCTAGGGCTTCGCTGCCATCATCTTCGTGCTGATCTTCTCCGTCCAGAAAAGCCAACTCTTCATCCAGGTTATCGAGAGACTCCAGCTCTTCGGCCACCGCAGACGACGGCTCATCACTTAACCAACCGCTAACACCCTCGATAGCAGACATCGACTCTTTAACGCGCGCCAGCGCATCGGCATCGCCATGCATTTCTAGCTGCTGATAGGCCTCAAGAAAGGCCTCCCGGTCGCGCGTATCCAGATAGATATCAAGCAACTTAACACGCAGCTCGGTGTTTTCCGGCTCGTTGGCAATAGCAGTCTTCAGTAAGCTCGCCGCCTGATCGTAACGGCCATAAGCCACATAAATTTCAGCCTCTGAAATCGCGTCGCCGGTCTGCGGCTGAACCGCCTCTTCCACCGACTCTTCCGCTGATTCGCTGCTGGGCTGCTCAGAGAAGTCATCGTTTAAACTGTGGAAATCGAAATCACCGGCAATCTCTTCGGCCGCGGCGTCAGCTTCAGCGCTCGGCTCATCAAGCTCATCGACAGGCGCTAGTTCGTCAGCCGAGGGCGCATCCAGATTATTGAGCGCTCCGGCATCGGCAAGTGGTGGTTCGATTTGTGGCTCTGCATCATCGTTGGCGCCAGCTCGGCGACGCACCAACAATAGAAGCAGTAGCAATACACCCAGCCCTGCGGCGGCGTATTGGTATAGCGGCACTAAGTACCACGGCGTCTCTGCCGGCGCTGGCAAGCGCTCCTGCTCGCTAGACATTGGGGGCACTGACTCTGCAGCTTCGCTCGCTACGTCGTCGGCATCAGCGGCAGGTTCGGCGTCACCACCCTCTTCATTCGCATTCGGGGCAGTCGCATTCAGGGCATTACGCGCCGCCGCCGTAATCTCAGCTTCGCGCTCTTCCAAAGCACGCTGGTCTTCCTCGAGGCTGGCTTCTACCTCGGCAATTTCCGCTGAGATGGCGTTAGCTTCCTCTGCCGCATCGGCAGAGTTGGCCGCCAGGCCAGCCTGCAGCGCGGCCAACTCGCGGTTTTTGAGTGCGATCAACTTTTGCAAGGTATCAACTTGCTTCTCCATTTCTCGCACACGGCTCGCCATGGAGGCATTCTCAAGCTGTACTTGTTCGAGCACTTCTTGCTCTTCGCTCAGTCGGCGACGCAGCTCATCAACCTCTTCACTTGACGCGGTGTCACCCGCACTGCCAATACTGAAGCGCACATCATCACTGGTCGCGGAAGCAACCGGCGCTTGTTCTGCCTTTTTTGTTGCGTCGAGTTGAGGTGCCTTTTGCTCGGACGCGGCACCCGCGTCTACGGAAACCGCACTGGAAGTCCGGCGTTGTCGCCAATCTTTCGCTTGCTGCCTAATTGTCTGAAGCGCTGTTTCATGATCGAGCGCGTTAATCTCATCCTCACTGGGGATCTCGAGAACATAACCCGACTTAACGCGGTTGATATTATTACCAATGAAGGCTTCAGGATTTTTGCGCAGCAGCGCGATCATGGTTTGTTCGGTTGTTACAAAGGCGCTGGGTCGAAGCTTTGCCGCCCCCTGCCACATCGTATCGTGATGTTGCACGCGGTATTGCCCGTCTTGATCACTCGACGGCAGATCGGTCTTTTTTTCCAGCGGCCGCGGCTGCAGGGCCTTTGCAGAATCATCCTGAACTGACGACACTGGAACCGGTGGCGCCACGCTAACGCTACCGCGCGAGCCGCCGGGCTCCCGCTCAGCGACAGAGGAAGACGGCTGCGCCGGTGAGGGTGAGACATTGGACACCGGCACCCGTGCAGCTTGGGTGGGAGCGGGATCAGATTCAAAAACGGGCAAATCCAACAGCACCGTGTATTCACGGAGCATGCGACCGTTTGGCCAGCGAACTTCAATAATGAAATCTAAATAGGGTTCAACAACGGGCTGGGTTGTGGTGACAATAATTCGGCCGCGGCCGTTTTCACCCACCTCGACAATAAAATCCAAACTATTGAGAAATTGTGTGCGATCAATGCCTGCATTGTCGAAAGCCGACGCGTCAGCAAGATCAACGCGCAACTGAGCAGCCTCCAAACCCTCGGCCTCGCGCAGTGGAATAAAGGCTTTAAACGGCTGGTTCAGGGAGGACGCCAGGGCGATGTCCCCTACCCCGAGGGCGCTCACAAAACCGCTTTGAATGACGCCCACCAATACTGCTACACGGGCCAGACTCTTGCTCATATTTCCACCGTCTCGTTGCTGCACCGCGTCTGTCGATCCCGAAACGAGGCGCAGCGCGGCGTGAATATCGAATAGCTTCGCAGTGTGGACCGCAAACTACAGGCGTTGTTATCTAGAATTATTCTTCGATAGTAAGCGTAAATATTAGCTATGTGTCGGTTTTTATCAAGATTTTAAGCGCTTCAATAATGTTAAGTGCGGCACCTTTACGCAAATTGTCTGCCACAATGGCTGCGCGCAAAACACGTTCGTCGCGACGATCGACAGCCCACTCAGCAATATCTATCGTTTCACTGCCCTGTAGACCCGCCGGACTCGCCAGTGCTTCCGCGTTGCCATCACGCAAACGGAACACATCGCTTGCCAGCAGCTGCTCGCGCCATTGCGCGGCAGCCACAGCGTCACCAAACTCCGCTCGCAGCAGCGTGCAATGGCCGTAAAACACCGGCGCCAACATAGCCTGACAGTGAACCTGCGCGAATTCATCCCGCCCCTGTGTCAGCAGGGTAGCCAGATTATGCTCAATATCTGCACTATTATCGGCAGTTAGCGGCAAAACATTAAAGGCAATCTGTGCTGGCAGCTGACTGGACTCAAGCGACTGCGCATTCAGCAGGCGCGCCGTTTCTGCCGCGAGGGTCTCAACACCATTGCTGCCCGCACTCGACACGGGTTGCGCGACCGCCAAGTCGATACGCTGCGGTGTCGGCAGCTGCGCAAGCAAAGCGTACACATGACTACTCACCGCATCGGCAATCGCGACACTTTTTGCCCCATCAGCCAACTCGCTGCCCGCACAAAATACGGGCACGTCACCGCGCTGAGACAACACATTGGCGGCATCAACGACCACGCAGCCCTCACACTCTGCGGCATCAACCAACTGCGGCAAGGGCTTGCCAGGCATAAATACCGCAACGTCCACAGCACTGAAATCCACCTCTTCCAGAGGCCGGAAATCCAGCGGACGTCCACGATACATTGCCGGCTCAGCGTCATAAGCGGCAGCGCTGTATAGCCGCAGCGTTGTTGGCGCAGCCTCCCATTCACTGAGCGCTTCCAGGAGGTGCTTTCCCTCCAGGCTATCGGCGGCAAAAATGGCGTAGTGGGTCATTAGGCAATATCACCTCGGATAATGCGCAACATCCGGCGCAAGGGCTCAGCAGCACCCCACAGCAATTGGTCGCCAACCGTGAAAGCCGAGAGGTATTGCTCGCCCATATTCAGTTTTCGCAAACGACCAACGGGTACACCCAATGTACCGGTCACTGCCGTTGGGGTTAGCCGCTCAAGTGTTGCATTGCGCTCGTTGGGAACCACATCCACCCAGTCATTGGCACTGGCAAGGATGGATTCAATGTCACCCATCGGTACATTTTTGTTCAACTTGATGGTTAGTGCCTGGCTGTGACAGCGCATTGCACCAACGCGCACACAGTTGCCGTCAATCGCAATCGGCGAGTCGTCGCGACCCAGAATTTTGTTTGTCTCAGCTTGCCCTTTCCATTCTTCACGGCTTTGACCGTTCTCAAGCTGGGTGTCAATCCAAGGCAACAGGCTGCCGGCCAGCGCGTGCCCAAATTCCTGAGTTGGGAAAGCATCACCGCGCATTGCCTCGGCCACCTTGCGATCAATATCCAGGATATTGCTGCGTGCATCAGCCAATTCCGGCGCCACCGCGTCGCGAATACTCCCCATTTGTGAGATCAGCTCACGCATATTTTTGGCACCGGCGCCGCTAGCCGCCTGGTAGGTTTGCGCACTCACCCACTCAACCATGCCCTCGCGGAACAGACCGCCAACGGCCATCAGCATCAAACTTACGGTGCAGTTGCCGCCGATGTAGTTTTTAACGCCGCGCTGCAGGCCCTGCTTAACCACGTCGAGGTTAACCGGATCCAGTACGATGATGGCATCATCGCTCATACGCAGTGACGATGCCGCATCAATCCAGTAACCCTGCCAACCGCTGGCGCGCAGGTCGGCGAATACCGCCTTCGTGTAATCACCACCCTGACAGGAAATAATCGCGTCCATGGCAGCGAGTTCAGTGATGTCGTGCGCATCCTTCAACGGCGCGATATCGCGACCGATGTCCGGGCCCTGCCCACCGACATTTGAGGTGGTAAAAAATTGTGGCTCGATACCATCAAAGTCGTTTTCTTCAAGCATGCGACCCATCAATACTGAGCCCACCATGCCTCTCCAACCAACAAAACCTACTTTCATTACTCATTCCTCCTTTCCTGCATGGCGACCAACCCACTCACAGGCCGGCGCCCCATTAGCCGCCGCAGGCGGCCAACGACGAGTGTTTACACTTCCGATAAAGCAGCCAAAACGGCATCGCCCATCTGCGCGGTACCCACCTTCTGGCAACCCTCAGAGTAGATATCCGCGGTACGAAGCCCCTTATCCAATACACGGCTTACCGCGTCTTCAATGCACTGCGCAGCATCGGGCTCAGACAGGGAGTAGCGCAACATCATTGCCACCGACAGAATGGTCGCCAGCGGATTCGCAATACCCTGCCCGGCAATATCGGGCGCGCTGCCGTGACAGGGCTCATACATGCCGCGGCCATTCACATCTAGTGACGCCGAAGGCAGCATGCCAATTGATCCGGTCAACATCGCTGCGGCGTCAGAGAGAATATCGCCAAACATATTGCCGGTAACGACAACGTCAAATTGCTTCGGTGCGCGCACCAACTGCATGGCGGCGTTATCCACGTACATATGGCTGAGTTCGACATCCGGATAGTCTTTCGCCATCTCGTCGACGACTTCGCGCCACAGCATGGTCACTTCCAGCACGTTGGCCTTGTCAACACTGCACAGACGCCCACCGCGTTTTTGCGCCAACTCAAAGGCCACCTTGGCGATCCGGCGGATTTGCGATTCGTTGTAAACGTAGGTGTTGTAACCTTCGCGCTCACCATTGTCGAGCTCGCGAATGCCGCGTGGCTGACCGAAGTAAATACCGCCCGTCAACTCACGTACAATCAGTATATCCAAGCCGGCAACCAGCTCTGGCTTCAGCGAAGACGCATCGGCTAACTGCGGATAAAGAATGGCGGGACGCAAATTGCCAAACAAATCCAAGCGCTTGCGAATCTCCAGCAGGCCACCCTTTTCTGGGCGCTCTGCGGGGGGCAACTGATCCCACTTAGGTCCGCCTACAGCCCCCAGCAAAATAGCGTCAGCTGCCTGGCATTTCTCGAAGGTTTCATCCGGCAGTGCCGTGCCCACCGCGTCGATAGCGGCGCCGCCAAGCAGCGCATCGTCTAGCGACAAATTAAGTTGGTGAGAGTGATTGATCGCTTCCAAGACCTTGCGGGCCTCGGCCATAATTTCCGGACCGATACCATCGCCGGCCAACATCAATACTTTGCGAGCAGTTTTTTCAGACACGTTTCTATTCCCGTATGTAGTTTGTCAGTATGTTTACGCGCGATGCTCGCGGAACAACCAAGGCGATTTTTGCTGCCAGTTTTTTTCAAAGTCGCGGATAGCATCGGCATCCTGCAGGGTTAAGCCGATATCATCCAGACCATTGATCAGGCAATGCTTGCGAAAGGCATCAACGTCGAAGGTTATGACGTCACCTGCTGGCGTGGTAATCGTCTGCGCGGGCAGGTCAACCAATAAGCGATAGCCCTCTGAGCTGTACATCTCATTGAACAAATTATCGACAACATCCGCTGGCAGCACTATCGGCAAGATGCCATTTTTAAAGCAGTTGTTAAAAAAGATATCGGCAAAACTCGGCGCAATAACGCAACGAAAGCCGTAATCCTCCAATGCCCAGGGAGCGTGCTCGCGGCTTGAACCGCAACCAAAATTTTCCCTCGCTAACAACACTGAAGCGCCCTGGTAACGGGCGTGATTGAGCGGAAAATCCGGGTTGATTGGGCGCTGGCTGCAGTCTTCGCCCGGGCGCCCTTCGTCCAGGTAACGCAGCTCGTCGAACAAATTTGGCCCAAAGCCACTGCGCTTAATCGACTTCAGGAACTGCTTGGGAATGATCATATCCGTGTCGACATTCGCGCGATCCATTGGCGCCGCGAGTCCGTCTAATTGGGTAAACGCTTTCATTGTTTGCTCCTTATATCCACTCGCGCACGTCGACGAAATGCCCTGCAATAGCCGCTGCTGCCGCCATCGCCGGACTCACCAAATGCGTTCGACCACCAAAGCCCTGACGCCCCTCAAAATTTCGGTTAGACGTTGAGGCACAATGCTCACCCGCTCCGAGCTTATCGGCGTTCATTGCCAAACACATAGAGCAACCTGGCTCACGCCACTGCAGCCCCGCCTCAGTGAAGATTTTATCCAGCCCCTCTGCTTCGGCTTGTTTTTTGACCAGGCCTGAACCGGGAACAACCAGCGCTTCTTTCAAACTCTCGGCCACTTTTTTGCCTTTCACTACCGCAGCGGCCTCGCGAAGATCTTCAATACGAGAGTTGGTGCAGGAACCAATAAACACCCGATCGAGGGTGATATCGGTAATGGCTTGCCCCGCGCTAAGCCCCATATAAGTCAGCGCACGCTCACAAGCACTGCGCTGGACAGGGTCGCTAAAGTCATTGGGAGCGGGGACTACCGCACCGACTGCCGCCACCATCTCCGGGCTGGTACCCCAGGTCACTTGTGGCTCGATACTGCTGCCGTCAAGCTCAACCACCGCATCAAAATGAGCATCGGGGTCACTGTGCAGTGTTTGCCAGTAACTTACCGCCTGCTCCCACTCTTGCTCATTGGGGGCAAACGGCCGACCTTTTACATAGTCGATGGTCGTTTCGTCCACGGCAACCATACCCACACGCGCACCGGCCTCTATGGCCATATTACAAATGGTCATGCGGCCTTCCATCGACATGTCGCGGATCACTTGTCCACCAAATTCAATGGCATATCCTGTGCCGCCAGCGGTGCCGATTTTTCCAATTACGGCAAGGACGACATCTTTGGCGGTAACACCGGCGCCGAGCTTGCCATCGATGCGCACCAACATGTTTTTGCTCTTCTTCTGGATCAGGCACTGGGTCGCCAATACATGCTCGACCTCAGAGGTGCCAATACCGTGGGCCAGCGCGCCCAGCGCGCCGTGGGTTGCGGTATGCGAGTCACCGCAGACCACTGTCATACCCGGCAGCGTTGCCCCCTGCTCTGGACCGACAACATGAACAATCCCCTGCCGCTCATCGTTGATCGAGAACTCAGTGATCCCGAACTCATCGCAGTTATCATCAAGTGTTTGAACCTGGATACGCGATATTTCATCTTGGATACCGCTCACACCCGCACTGCGCTCAGCGAGGACCGTGGGCACATTGTGATCCGGTGTTGCGATATTCGCACTCACGCGCCAGGGCTGACGCCCGGCAAGCCTAAGGCCTTCAAATGCTTGCGGCGATGTCACCTCGTGGACAAGCTGGCGATCAATATAGATCAAGGCCGTACCGTCATCGCGCTCTTTTACCAGATGCGCGGCCCATAATTTGTCGTAAAGCGTTTGTGAAGCCATGAATGATCCCCCAGTCTCCTCTCATTGCAGGCAATTTTACGCAGCCACATAAAATAAAACAAATTCATATTTTTTATTATTTCAATTCCAAAAAGGAATGAATAAACTTGCTTCCATGGACACACAATCACTACAAGCGTTTCTATGTGTTGCCGAATGCAGCTCATTCTCAGGCGCGGCGGAGCAGCTCCACCTCACCCAACCCGCAATCAGCAAGCGTATTGCCACACTGGAAAAGCAGCTCAATACCAAGCTATTTGACCGCATTGGCCGGCATATTCACCTTACCGAAGCCGGTCGCGCACTGCTGCCGGAAGCGCAGCGCATTCTTCAAGACATCCGCGAAGCCCGTCGACGCATCGACGACCTTCGCGGCAGCGTATCGGGCCGCCTGTCGATGGGCATCAGCCACCACATTGGGCTACACCGCCTGCCTCCGGTATTGCGGGAATTCAGCCAACGATACCCAGATGTCCAGCTGGATATCGACTTTATGGATTCAGAGCAGGCCCACCACCGCATCCTCCACGGCGAGATGGATTTGGCAGTGATCACCCTATCGCCAAGCCAGGAGGAACATTTAAGCTTCCTGCCGGTGTGGCAAGACCAGCTCACCGTGGCGGTCGCGAACGACCACCCACTGAGTAACGCCGGCGTGGTAACCGCCAAGATGTTAAGCCAACACACCGCCCTGCCACCCGGACTGAACACCTATACTGGGCAAATTATCAAACGTCTTTTCGATGAGGCCGGGCTGGAAATGAATATTGGTATGTCCACCAACTACCTTGAGACCATCAAGGTCATGGTGAGCATCGGTTTAGGTTGGAGCATCCTGCCGCAAACCCTTCTGGACGACAGTGTTACCGCCCTGGAACTGAAGAACATGCAACTGAGTCGCACCCTGGGCTGCGTACACCACCGCAACCGCAGTCTGTCGAATGCATCGCGCGCCTTCATAGACCTTTTACCAAATATTGATCACGGCGGCGTGAAGTGAGGAGCCAAGGCCAGCAATTGCTCTGGCGTATCCACGTCGCTGTAAATACCCGGGTCACTGACGTCGATAAACCGACGCGTCGACGCTGGATCTTGGATTACTCCCTTCCCGCCCTGCTCGCCCATTACCGCACATAGCGCCGGCCAATATTTTCTACCAAAGGCCACCGGGTGACCGACCCGCCCTTGACAGCGTGGCACGACAATATCGTCCGCAGAGGCAGCGTTAATCAGCTGAGAAATCGTGGTAATTCGCAGCAGCGGCAAATCTGCCGGCATGATTAATACCGCCTCAGGCAAGCTCGGCGGCAACGCGTGAGAGCGCAACTGCTCTTCGGTGCAGTCGAAGTGCTGCAACAACGCGCGCATACCCTCGGCCAAGGAGAAGCCCATGCCTTCTTCCGCTCGGCGTGCATAGAAACACGGCGCATCGAGCTTTGCCGCAACGTTATTGTGGCGGTCGGACTCACTCAACACGGCGAAAGCCTGCGCTCCCGCCTTGCCAGCCCGCCGGATTAAGGCAGGCAGCATCTCACCACCTTTGGGAAGCGGCGTGAATCGCTTGTCCTGTTCGCCAAAGCGACGACTGCGGCCAGCGGCCAACAACAATAACGGCAACACCGCCATTACACAGCCCGTTTACCACTGCGCAACTGGGTTAACTCTGCCATGACCGCCACAGCGATTTCCATCGCCGACTTACTGCCAATGGGCAAACCCACCGGAGCGTGAAGGCGATCAATTTGCTCGGCACTTAAGTCGAGCTGAAGCAGGCGTTGGCGGCGCTTTTCAGACGTTCGCAATGAACCCAAGGCGCCGACGTAGTAGCAGTTTTCGCACAAGGCCTGCATCAAGGCCATATCGTCGATACGCGGGTCGTGGGTTAGGGTAATGACGATGCTATGCGCATCTGCGGCATGTTCTGCCACCACGTCATCGGGCATGCCTGGCAACACCGTAACCGCAGGCAAGGACCAGCGCTGTCGCCGGTCATCGCGCGGGTCACACACGAGCACGCGATAATCCATCGCCAAGGCAAGCTCCGCAATGCAGCGAGCCAGCTCGTTAGCCCCAACCAGTAATAGCTGAAAGCGGGGGCCAAAATCCTGCTGCAAGGTCGTCTCGCTAAGGCTCAACGCCTGGCAGTGTTCCAAGCCTTGCAGAGACCAATCCCCGCTTTGCAAATCAACCTGCCTACGCATCGCCCTGCGCTCATCCAAGGCGAGCAAAAGGCGGCGAATATCTGCTAAGTGGCTGGCGGTAAGCGGCTCGATGAAAATTTTCATGCGGCCGCCACAAGGCAGCCCAAAGCGCTCGTTCTCCTCTGGGCTGACACCATATTCCAGCAACTCACAGTGAGTGGCGGCGAGTTGCCCGGATGCCAGCTTCTCCAGGAGATCATCCTCTATACACCCACCGGACAGCGAACCTGTTAACGCGCCGTCAGCGGCCAGAAACGCCATCGCCCCGAGCGGCCTGGGCGACGCGCCAAATGTCGCTGCTATCGTACATAGCCAGCCGCCCTGCCCCTCGTCAACGGCGCTAGCCGCAGCAGCCAAAACCAGTTGATCGGTATTTTTCAAATGCCATCCCCAGATTTATACAACCCTAAACATCCCCAACATTATGAAACCAGCCATTTAAAAAAGGCAAAAAAAACGCCGCATAAAGCGGCGTTTATAGCGTACTACCGACGGATCAATACCAGCGGTAAGTACCCTGAATAGCAAAGCTACGTGGCGGCTCAACGAAACCGTAGTGGCCCGTGCTACCGAAGATGCTGTTCGCCAGCGGCGTGTCGTTGGAGTAAGAAATTACCGTTTCATCGGTTAAGTTCTTAGCCAGTAACGCTACTTCCCATCCAGCAGATACATCTGACAAACCCAGACGCAGGTTAGTCTTCACGTAGGCATCCTGCTCCTGGCTTGGATCGAGGTTTTGCGACGAGTTGTAGTCACCAGTGAAGACGAAGTCCGCACCACCGCGGAATTCGATATCACTGGTCAGCATCGTGGTGTATACAAAGGTCAAGTTACCAGAGTAATCAGCTACGTACTGGTTGGTCTTACCTTTGTAATCACAATAAGCAATCCCTTCAGCAGTCACCGTATCTGGCGTCTGTCCTTGATAGCACTGACCGTTTTCATAGTCGGTAAATTCAAAGTCAAGGAAGGCCAGAGCACCGGTCATCATCAGGTTTTCAGTTAATGCGATACGGCCATCAAGCTCGATACCCATAGTCGTCGCAGCACCGGCATTACCCACATTGAAGCCGAGCGTACCATCAAAGATACTTACCTGAAGGTCGTCGTACTCAGTGTAAAACGCCGCGATGTTCAACTCAGCAGCGCCATCCAGCAGCGTTGTTTTCGCACCGATTTCCAAGCTCGTCGCCTGCTCTTCTTCATACTCAAAGCTACCAACAATAACCACTGGATCGCCGTTATCTAAGTTCTGTAGCGGACGAATCTGATTGGTTGCCGGAGACGCATTGGAGCGCGCATCGTAACCACCTGATTTGTAACCACGCGACAATGTACCGTAGAGCATCGCGTCATCGTTCACATCGTACTGCAGGTTCAACGACGGCGAGATATTTTCCTCGGTACGTGAGCCACTCAAGTCGTGACGCTCAGCGGAGAAGTTCTTCGCCACAACGGTGTCGATCTCACCCTCATCTGGGCGCTCACCCGTCGCACGGTTAACGAAGTCTAACTTACGGCTACCATCTTTAGTCTCATGCGAATACCGCAGCCCTATGGTTGCTCGGAACAAGTCTGTAACGTTCCACGTTGTTTGCAGGAAAGCCGAGAACAGCTCTGTCTCCGTAGTGAAGTAACGGGGGGTGCCCAAGTCGCGAATTGCATCCCCTGCATCACCGAAACCACCCAAATCCAGCGCGTTAAGCAAACCGGCGTCAGCTGCGGGCTGCAAAAGTGCTTCAAGGGGGGTTCCAGCGAAAAGGCCCAAAGCCACATTATCCAGAGGGCCGCCTTCAATATCACCCGGTGGGCGTTCACCGCGAGCACCCGCTTCTTGAATATCCGCAGCATTCAACAACCCGGGCAGGATATCACTGTCTACACGGATGCTATCAAAGAACTCAAGCTCACTCTTTTGATAGAAACCACCGGCGATAAATTCAAAGGTTT
The DNA here is from genome assembly GCF_964011655.1 of uncultured Spongiibacter sp. Lineage (NCBI taxonomy): Bacteria > Pseudomonadati > Pseudomonadota > Gammaproteobacteria > Cellvibrionales > Spongiibacteraceae > Spongiibacter > uncultured Spongiibacter sp. Next base: position 27,277 of record NZ_CAXGPO010000009.1, read on the forward strand.
CACCGACAGGCGATACCCAACGAAATTCCTGGCTGAACTGGTCGTAGTTTTCTTCAGCGCCCACACTGAATACTGGCGCGCCAGTGAAGTCACAGTCACACAGCTCTTCGGTATCGTACCCCAGCAATCCAGTGATAAAAGTAAACTGGTGGCCTTCGCGATAATAATCAACGTTCAGCGTGATGTTCTGCGTGTCGTTGTAGCTGTAGTCACCGTTCGACGAACGCTTAAAGTCCTGTTTGTTGTTCAGTACAGAAGAGTCCGCATCAACAGAGGCCAATACAATGGGGCCGGCTGCAACTTCAGTGAAGTCAAGAATCTCGGCGTAGGTGCGGCCGTTGAACGAGCCTGTGCTTGAGGTTGACGGCTGATCATTGATGATTTCGATCTGGCGGCCATCAACATCAAACTTACCTACTTCCAATTTCAAGGCTGCAACCAAGTTTTCCGTCGCATCCCATTCAAAGATTGCCCGAATGGTCCCCTCGTCGCGCGTTGGCTCGTCGCGATTCAAGGTCAGGTTTTCCATGTGACCGTCGATATCGCGCTTACGGATCGCAAGACGCGCACCCACGGTATCCGTTAACGGACCAGACAATACCAAATCGATAATTTGCTCGTTGAAGTCGGGCTCGTATGTCGCCGACACAGAGCCTTCAAACTCTTGTCCGGGACGCGCTGAAATCAAGCTTAGCGCACCAGCAATACTGTTTTTACCAAACAGGATATTTTGCGGGCCACGCAAAACTTCGACGCGGGCCAGGTCAAGAAAAGGTGCGCGCGTCAGCTGCGCACGACCGTAGCTGACACCGTCAAAATACATACCCACGGACTGTTCAAAACCCGGGTTGATACCCGAGCCGATACCGCGAATATAGATGTTTGTGCCGATACCCGTCTCTGACATTGTCAGGTTGGGTACGTATGCTTGCAGGTCTTCAACTTTGGCGATACCCGCCTCAGCCATTTTGTCGCCGCTCACAGCGTTCACGGATACCGGAACATCCTGCAAGCTTTCTGCCCGCAGTGTTGCAGTAACAATAACTTCTTCCAAAGCGGGTGCTGCAAACAGCGGTGTTGCTGCTACAGAAACCGCCGCTGCCAGCGCCGAGCGCCGAAATCGTGCTAATGATTTATTCAAGGTCATATGACCTCCAGATGCCTTGTTTTATTATGACTGACCCCACTGGCGCGAATGCTCCAGTAATGTCCCCTCCAGGATTCCCGCGTCGCATTGCTGCGCGCAAGGTAATGTGATCGCCGACAACATATACGAAATAAGGTGTCTACGCAATGTCACGAAAGCTTATCGTTGTAGAGCATATAGCTCAAGGTTAAAAGCAAAGGCGCCGCTATAATGCGGCGCCTAAGTGTAAGCCAGCTTGTGCTTACCAGCGCCAGCTCGCTTGAACTGCTACGCTGCGTGGTCTTTCAATAAACGCATAGTGGTTAACGCTGCCGAAGCTACTGTTCGCCAACGGCGTGTCGTTGGAATACGACACCACCTCTTCGTCAGTCAGGTTTTTACCGACAAGCGCCAATTCCCAACCGTCCTTCACATCGGCGATCGCCAAGCGCATATTCACTTTCACGTAGCCGTCTTGCTCCTGGCTAGGATCGAGGTTTTGCGAGGAGTTGTAGTCATCGGTAAAGACAAAGTCAGTGGCCGCACGAAACTCCATGGCATCGCCAAAGCTATGCGTGTAGTTGAATGCCAAGTTACCTGAGTAATCGGCAACGTATTGGTTAGTCTTGCCCTTGTAGTCACAGAAGGCGACCCCATTCACGACAGAGTCTGGAGTTTGCCCTTGGAAACACTGACCGTTTTCGAACTCAGTGAATTCAAAATCAAGGAAGGCGATCGCTGCACTCATCACCAGTTCATCGGTAAGCGCAATACGGCCATCGAATTCAATACCCTGAGTTTCAGCCTTACCAGCATTGCCGACATTAAAGCCGAGGGTACCATCGAAGATACTCACCTGGAGATCGTCGTACTCAGTCATGAACACGGCAACGTTCAGCTCAGCACGCCCGTCCCAAAAACTGCTCTTGGCGCCGATTTCTAAGCTGGTTGCTTCCTCTTCGTCGTATTCAAAGGAGCCAATGATGACGCTGCCCGCAGCGTTGGGAGCAGCGCTTGGCGATGCGTTTGAGCGTGCATCAAAGCCGCCGGACTTGTAGCCGCGGCTCGCCGTTGCGTACACCATTACCTCATCGGTCGCATCAAACTGAACATTGATCGACGGGGCGAGCTGGTCAGTGTCTTGAGTGTCTTCCAAGTCATGCCGTTCAATTTTGAAAACCCCCGCTAGAACACCGTCCACCGTACCCAGTGGCCGTTCGTTGCCCTGCAGGTCAGCAACTGTCAGGCTACGCGAGCCGTCTTTTTCCTCTTCAGAATAACGCAGGCCGAAGTTGGCGCGTAAGCGATCTGTAACATTCCAGGTGGTCTGCCAGAACACTGACCACAGCTCAGCGTCTGAGCTGAAGTAGCGTGGTGTTGTGGTATTGGCAATGGAGTTACCCGCCGCTTGCGAGCCTGTTCTCAATGCTACTGCAGTGGGGATAATCGCACTATCAATCACAATGCTGTCATAGAAATCGAGCTTGCTGGTCTGATAGTACAGGCCACCAATATGCTCAAAGGTTTCCCCTACCGGTGAGGCCCAGCGAATTTCTTGGCTGTACTGCTCATAGTCCTCGCTGAACGGAACGCTAAACACATTGGCGCCAGTGAAGTCACAGTCACAGAGCTCATCAAACTCGTACTCCAATGCCGCGGTAATGAAAGTCAGCGTGCCTTCACCCAGCGCATAGTCAACGTTCAAGGTAAAATTACGCGTCCGGTTATTGCTGTAATCCCCATTCGAGGAGCGCTTGTAATCCAATCCGGTATTCAGCACCGAGGGATCCGCACCAAACTGCGCTACAAGAATTTGACTGTAGCTCGCGCCACCAAAGGCCGGATTCGTTGAGGGCTGGTCGTTCACAATTTCAATTTGGCGACCGTCAACATTGAATTTACCCAACTCGAATTTCAACATCGCCGTCAGGTCTGCACTCGCCTCCCAGTCCAAAATTGCGCGGAAAGTACTCTCATCACGAGCTGGCTCATCGCGGTTCAGGGTGAGATTTTCAATGTAGCCGTCCATCGAGCGTTTGCGCATCGCGATGCGCGCGCCCAAGGTGTCGGTAAGTGGGCCCGACAAAATAAAGTCGACAATTTGTTCTTCGTGATCCGGCTCGTACAACACCGATAGCGAGCCTTCCTGCTCGTCTCCTGGTCGCGCAGAAATCAGGCTCAGTGCGCCAGCGATACTGTTCTTTCCGTAGAGAATATTTTGCGGACCACGCAATACCTCAACACGGGCCAAATCTAGAAAGGGTGCCCGCGTTAACTGGGCTCGGCTATATGAAACGCCATCAAAATACATACCGACGGACTGTTCAAAGCCGGGGTTGATCCCAGACCCGATCCCCCGAATATAGATGTTTGTGCCAATGCCTGTCTCCGACATTGACAGGTTGGGTACATAAGCCTGCAGGTCTTCGATTTTGTCGATACCGGCTTCCTGCATTTTTTCACCACTGACCGCGTTCACCGATACCGGCACGTCTTGCAGACTCTCGGTTCGCAGGGTTGCGGTTACCAAGACCTCTTCAAGAGCTGGGGCGGCAATCGCTGACGACAGTGGACTTAACCCTGCTGTCATTGCCGCCGAAGCCAAACCAATGGAGCACACACGCATTATCTTCATGAACAGACTCTCCTAGGAGCTACTTATTGTTTTAAACATAACCTTACGCACTTTTTGTCGCGCACGATCATGTCCCGATGAAGTCTATATAGTCGAATATAGCTGTCTAATGTGGGATTTACCTATTCGTTAGCGTGAATAGTAGTAGTTTTTTAATAAATACCCATCTCCAGTCCGGCTACCATCGCTTCCGCAAGCTCTTCTAGCGCCGCAAAGTCTTCAGCTTGCGGTGGCCCTTTACAGATAATCGCCTCGGTGACCGGCTTCAATACCATGCCTTTAGCAATGCGCTGAAGCGCTCGCACTGCACCTTCGCCATCATTGCCGGTGCACAAGTACGCCGCGTAGGGAAGAATCAGTTCGCGCGCGCAGGCGGGGTAAAAACTTCGATCCAAAAAATCCTTCAATGCGCCAGGAAGCTGACCAAAATTTTCAGGGAAGACCAACAACAGCGCTTCAGCCCATATGACATCTCGACTACCCGCCTCGCTCGCGCGAAGCAGGCGCACGCTAGCGCCGGCTGCCTCAGCACAACGCGCTGCCGCGTAGGCGAGTCGTAAATTTCTACCCGACTGACTGTGATACACAATAAGTAAATTGCTTTTAGCCACACTTACTCCGCCTGATATTTTGTTGGTACTGTGTTCACTCGGCTCTGCCCCTAGCGGTAAGATAACGCAGCACAGCCATTGCCATCCATAGACCACCAACTAGAAGCCAGAATTTATGAAGTATCTACATACCATGGTGCGGGTCGCCGACCTTGAGGCGTCAATGCATTTCTACTGCAACCTACTGGGCCTGACAGAAGTGGCGCGCTATGACAGCGAGCAAGGGCGCTTCACGCTGGTTTACCTGAGTGCAAGCGCAGATAAAGAACAAGCAGAAAGGGACAAATGCCCCACGCTGGAGCTGACCTATAATTGGGACCCAGAGAAGTATGATGGAGGACGTAATTTCGGCCACTTGGCGTACCAGGTAGACGATATTTATGCCTTGTGTAAAAAGCTGCAAGACGGCGGGGTCGTCATTAACCGACCTCCTCGCGATGGCCATATGGCCTTCGTGCGATCGCCAGACAATATTTCCATTGAGCTTCTGCAAGCAGGTGAGGCGCTGCCTCCGGCAGAGCCCTGGCAGTCCATGCCCAATACCGGCGAGTGGTAGACCTTAGAAAAGACCGAAGAACCAACCGCCTTTTTTAAGGTCCTCTTCGCAACGTGCCAACTGCGCAGCGTAGCTGCGCGAGCGCGCCGACACTTTGCCGGCAACACGCTGTAACCAGGGCTTGCCGGCGAAGGTCCGGCGTTTAAAACCGCCGTGGCCCTCATGGTAAGCCAGATACAAAGAATAGGTATCGGTGTTGGCGATGCCATTGGTGCGTCGGCTCACGTTGTTGTACCAGCCGATGAAGTCTATGGCATCCTCAAAGTCATCGCGATCGGCGCCCCAATTGCCCGACTTATCCTTGTACCAATCCCAGGTTGCATCTTTAGCCTGAGGATAGCCGTAGGCGTCAGACATACGCCCTGCAGGAATAAAGCCCAACCAGTATTTGCGTGGCGGCTTGGCGTCAGCCACGAAACGCGATTCCTGATACATAATCGACATCATCACTGGAATGGGCGAGTCCCAGCGTTTAGACGCCTCGCTGGCATCGTCATACCAGTCGTCTTTCTCGCGAAAAATCGCGCAAATATCACCGGGGTTACGCGGGGGCGCCGTCGTACACGCCGTCGATAGCAGCAGTGCGAGAACCAAGAAAACATAGCGCATCAAAGCTTCTCCCGGTCGAACAGTGCCAGCAGCTCGGCCTCGTTAATTATTGAAATCCCCAGTTCCTCTGCCTTGCGCAGCTTGGAGCCGGCATTCGCCCCGGCGGCCAAACAGTCAGTTTTTGAGGACACGCTGCCCGCCACTTTCGCCCCCAAGGTCTGCAACTTTTCCTTGGCCTGACTACGCGTCATCGATTCTAAGTTACCCGTTAACACCCAAGTCTGCCCGGCAAGCGGCTGGTCGGTATCGCTGCGCGAAACCACCTCGGGCCAACTAACACCACAGTCGCGAAGTTGGCGAATCACCGCGCGGTTGTGATCACTCGCAAAAAAGCTATGTATATGACTCGCCACGATCGGGCCCACATCAGCAACCTCCAAGAGCGATTCTTCAGAGGCCTCGGCCAGAGCGTCTAGTGTTTGAAAGTGCTGGGCTAAATTCAGCGCCGTGGCCTCGCCCACTTCGCGAATACCCAGCGCATACAAGAATCGTGCAAAGCTGGTATCTTTTGAGGCAGTCAGCGCCGCCAATAAATTCTCCGCCGACTTCTTACCCATACGCTCTAGCTCGACGAGCTGATCGAGAGACAGCTTATACAGGTCTGCCATGGTCTCGATCAACCCGGCATCCACCAGCTGTTCCACTAACTTATCGCCGAGGCCATCGATATCCATCGCCTTGCGACTGGCAAAGTGCTTAATCGCTTCTTTGCGCTGGGCCGCACACACCAGCCCACCCGTGCAGCGCAATACCGCCTCACCGGGCGCCCGCTCGAGCTCGCTGTTACAAACAGGGCAACACGCCGGCACCGCGATGTCTCTAACGCTGGCTTCTCTGCGCGCCAATACCACCTGCACGATTTGAGGAATAACATCACCGGCGCGGCGCACAACCACCGTGTCGCCAATTTTTACGCCGAGACGATCAATTTCATCAAAGTTATGCAACGTGGCATTGCTCACCGTTACGCCGCCCACAAATACTGGCTCCAATTTTGCTACCGGGGTTACCGCACCCGTTCTGCCCACCTGAAATTCCACATCGCGGAGAACGGTAGTTTCTTCCTGCGCTGGAAATTTGTGTGCAATCGCCCAGCGCGGCGCCCGTGAAACAAAGCCCAGTTTTTGCTGCAGCGCGACGTCGTCTACTTTGAAAACAATGCCGTCGATGTCGTAACTCAGGCTGTCCCGGCGAGACAACAAGCGATGGTAGTAATCCACACAGGCGTCTACGCCCTCAACAACCGCCATTTCAGCATTGACGCGGAACCCCCAGTCGGCCAATCGCGCCAGCGCGTCACTGTGGCGCTCAAACCACGAGTCACCGGCAACAGCAACGCCGTAGCAGCACATTTCCAACGGCCGCTTGGCGGTGATTCGGCTGTCGAGCTGCCGCAAACTGCCCGCTGCCGCATTGCGTGGATTAACAAAGGTTTTGCTGCCCTGCTCCCGAGCCTCATTATTGAGCTTTTCAAAGCCCGCTCGGGGCATATAAATTTCGCCGCGCACTTCCAGCTCAGAGGGCCAACCCTCGCCTTTCAATTTCAGGGGTATAGACTGAATCGTTCTGACATTTTCACTGATATCTTCGCCTGTTTGGCCATCGCCACGGGTCGCTCCCCGAACCAGCACGCCGTCGACATATAACAGGCTAACGGCGATACCATCGAGCTTTGGTTCACAGACATAGCCGAGCAGATGCTCGCTTTCTAAGCGACCGCGAATACGCGCATCGAAATCCCGCAGTTCCTGCTCTGAAAAAGCGTTGTCGAGCGACAGCATTGGCGTTTCATGACGCACCTGGCTGAAAGCCGCCAGCGGTGCTCCCCCCACCCTGCGCGTTGGTGAGTCGTCGCTACGCCACTCCGGATATTGCTCTTCCAGCTCCTGGAGTTCGCGGAACAAGCGGTCATACTCCGCGTCGGGAATACTGGGTTCGTCGAGCACATAGTAGCGGTGACTGTGCTCGTGAAGCTGCTCGCGCAGGCTTTCCAAGCGTGCGCGGGAAGAGGCATCGGACATTGATAAGACCGTAGTAGCGAAATTACATCAGGGTGAGTTGGCGGCGTTCAAAATCGCGAATGATCTGCCGGTAGTGCTCCAACGTTTGTTTCGTCGCCACACTGTGGGTTTGGTCTCGCAATTCACCACCGAGGTTTTTTACCAAACAACGCGCGGTTTCCAACATGGCATCGAAGGCTTGCATGCTATCTTCGGGGCCCGGCATATTCATAAAGAAAACCACCCCCGGGGTGGAGAAACCGTCGATTGCATCCAGGTCAAAATTACCTGGCTCGACCAAATTCGCAACGCTGAACTGCTCGGCACCACTGCCGTCGGCCTTTTCAAAACGGTGGAAAATATTCATCCGTCCATAGCGCAGGTCGCAGGCCAACAACACCTGCAATAAGTCGGCCCCGGCATAGGGTTTACCCTCATCGGCAACAACATTCAGTACGATGAGTTCCTGGGGCTCACTCGCCGCCGGTTTTTCAGACTGGCGGGGAGCAGGCTCGCGCTCTACCCGACGCGGCGCAGACACTGCCTCATCAGTAAATGCCTCGTCCGGTTCGATAGCGGGCTCAGTTGTCGATGCCTTGCCCAGTGCTGGCTCTGAATCAGGCACCACCGGCGTCTCGGCCACAGGGCCCTGTGTGGTTTCAGGTGCGGAATAATCACGCATCAACACGTCGTCATCGTCGTGGGACGCCTGCGGCCTATGCTTTTGGCTGGCGTCGCGCTGGTGCAAGCTCGGCGCCTCGCGAACCGCAACGACCCTTGCCTCACCCGGTAGCTCGGGATTAATCAGCTCTTCTTCAGCTTCGCGGCGCTTTTTCGAGGCGAGCCGCAGCGTGTCTTTACGCTCATTGCGCATCCGGCGAAAACCGTCTAACAAAACGGCTATCGCCAACAATGCCCCTATGATAATCAACCAATCTCTTACGCTGAGATCCATTATTCGGCCCTTATCTGCCTGTTATACGGCCCGCTCAACACACTCGACGCGGACTTCGTCCTGTTCGAGTCGCATTTGGCGATATTGTTCCACGCGGGCACCGAAATATCTAGGAAGCGATCATCTCTGCCGCTTTCTCCAAATCCACCGACACAAGGCGTGAGACACCTGGCTCATGCATGGTGACCCCCATTAGTTGGTCGGCCATTTCCATCGCGATTTTATTGTGGCTGATGTAGATAAACTGCACGTCGCGGGACATCTCTTTCACCATGCGAGAGTAACGGCCAACGTTGGCGTCATCCAGCGGCGCGTCAACCTCATCCAACATACAAAATGGCGCAGGGTTAAGCTGAAAGATTGAGAATACCAAGGCAATTGCCGTGAGCGCCTTTTCCCCGCCGGAGAGCAAGTGAATGGTCGCATTGCGCTTACCCGGAGGCCTCGCCATGATAGAAATACCGGTATCCAATAGGTCGTCGCCGGTCATTTCCAGATAGGCGCTACCGCCGCCGAACACTTTCGGGAAAAGCTCCTGCAAGCCGTTGTTCACCCGGTCAAAGGTTTCTTTAAAGCGGTTGCGCGTTTCTTTGTCGATACGGCGAATGGCATTTTCAAGCGTTTCCAACGCGTCCTCTAAATCGGCGTTCTGTGCATCCAGATAATTTTTGCGCTCTGACTGTTGCTTGTATTCCTCTATCGCCGCCAGGTTAATCGGCCCCAGGCGGGCAATGCGTCGGCCCACAGCCTCTAACTGCTCTTGCCAGGCGGCTTCGCTTGCCTCATCGGGCAAGCTTTCGAGAACGGACTGAAGGTCAAATTGTGCTTCTTGAAGTTGGTCCTGCAGACCTTTGCGCCGTACCTGCAAGCCCTGATTCTCAACCCGGGCGCCCTCGAGCTTACTGGCGACTTGTTGCAGGCGCTGCTCGATGTCGTGCCGTCTTTGCTCGTGCTGACGAAGCTTCTGATCTACCTCTTCCAATGCGCGACGCGCCGCGCTGAGCTCTTCTTCAACAAGCAGGCGCTGCTCAAGGCGGGCCTCTAAATCCAGCTTCAAATCATCGATTGGCGAGTCATTGTCGTCCAGGTTCTCTCTGAGCTGTTCTTTGCGCTCGCGCAATTGCTCTAACTGTTCCTCTGTGCGGGCAATATTTTGTAGAGCAGCATCGCGCTGGGTTTGCAGCGACTGATAGCGCATCGCGAGCTGGTGGGCGTGATCCTTGCTCTGCCGCGCTTTTTGACGAACGGCATCGAGCTGCGAGCGGTTGTTGTCGCGCTCACTAAGCAGTTGTTCGCGACGCCCCGAGTCTTGTTCCATCGCCTCAATGGCATCCTGCAAGGTCATGCGTGCATCGGCCAGCGATTCCTGCTCCATCTCAAACTGATTGCGCAACTCGTGAATATCACTGTCCAGCCGCTGGCGGCGCTGGCTCTGCTGCTCGCTCTTTGCCTGCTGAGCACTTAACTGCGCCCGCAATTCACTCTGCTGCCGGCTGTGTTGCTGAAGCTCGCGCTGCACCGTTTCGCGATCGGCCTCCAGCTGCTTCAGCTGCTCCCGGCTTGCATCCAGCTGTTCGGTAAGCGCCGCTAGCGCCGCTTCGCCCTCATCTATCGCTGCTTTGAGTTCTTGCAATTCTTCCTGGCGCTGTAATACGCCGCCTTGCGCCGTGTCTCCGCGCCGAACGCGAAGCCAATCTCTCCCCAGCCACAAGCCCTCCGGGGTCACCAGTGACTCACCCGCTGCAAGGCTCGTTCGACGCGCCAGGGCGTCCGCCAAACTGTCAGCCGTTTTCACATTCGCTAGCACGCCTTGCAACGCCGGCGAGCCGGAAACCATCGCGGCGAGGCTATCCGCCTTCACGCCAACATCGCCACTTTGCGCCTGTTCAACAACGCAGAGCTGGCCCTCTTGAAGCTCTGACAACAGGCTTTGAACACCCTCCAGGCTGTCGATACACAGCGACTGCAGCTGCTCGCCAAGGACTGTTTCGACGGCGGTCTGCCAGCGCTCTTCCACTTGCAAGGCCTCGGCGACAATAGGCTTATCTGCCAAGCCATGTTGCTGCAACAATTCAGAAAGGGCTTTGTCACCCTGCCCTAAGGCCGCCTGCTGCAATGCTTCAAGAGATGCCATCCGCCCACGTAAACGCTGCATTTCACTGCGTTGGCGGTCCACCTCATCACTGGTTTCACGAATGCGCTCACGACATTGGCTAATTGACGGTTGCAGCTGGTCGTGGCGTTCCTGCAAGGCCTCGCCTTCGAGCTCAAGGGCCATTGCTTGTTCCTGCAATAACTCCAGATCACCGTCGTCACCTTCAGTCAGCCCGGCGCGCTCTCCTTCGGCTTTCTGAATACGCTCCTGCAGGCGCTGCATGCTCAGCTCTAAATGTTGAATGCGAGACTGCTCCACTTCAGCCCGTTGACGCGGCCCCGCCGCATTTTGGTTGAATTCGTCCCAGCGCTGCTGCCATGACTGCATCGCATCTTCTGCTGCCAACAAGGACTCCGAGGCACTCTCCTCTTCTGCCTGGCTGATTTCCAGCTCAGGTTCGATGCCCGCCAGCTCCTCTTCCCACAGCTGAATTTTACTGCGGTCACCGTCCAGCAGACCGGCCGTCTCCTGGATATTGATTTCAAGCCGCTGCAGGTCAGCGTCCAATTGGCTGCGGCGCTCTTGCTGATGCTGGATACTCTGTTCTACGCGGGCGATATCGGCGCCAATACTGTAAAAGCGCCCCTGCACCTCATTGAAGGTATCATTGAGCTGAGTGTGCTCGTCGCGCGACTGCTCAATGGCGGTGCCCAGCGATACTTGTTCGGTGACAACCGCTTCCCGGTCCAGCTCCAGTTCGCGTATCACCGCCTCTTTCTCGCCGACCTGGCCATCCAGCGCCTTCCACTGCAACACCTGCAGTTGCGCTCGCAACAGACGCTCTTCTTTTTTGTATTCGGTGTATTTTTCAGCGGCGGCGGCCTGGCGCTGCAAGTGCTGTAGTTGTCGTTCTAACTCGTCGCGTAAATCTGTTAAACGTTCCAGATTCTCATGCGTTCTGCGCATGCGGTTTTCGGTCTCGCGGCGGCGCTCCTTGTACTTAGAAATACCGGCCGCCTCTTCGATAAACACCCGCAGTTCTTCTGGCTTCGATTCGATCAAGCGCGAAATCATGCCCTGCTCAATAATGGCATAACTACGCGGCCCAAGACCGGTGCCAAGAAAGATGTCGGTGATGTCCCGGCGCCGACACTTGGTGCCATTCAGGTAGTATTCTGAGGCGCCTTCGCGAGTGACTTTGCGTCGAATGGCAATTTCGTTATAGCGGGCATATTCGCCGCCTAACTTTCCCGCCGTGTTGTCAAACACAAGTTCGATAGAGGCTTGGCCAACGGGCTTGCGGTTAACCGACCCGTTGAAGATGACGTCCGTCATCGATTCGCCGCGCAAATTTTTCGCCGAGCTCTCCCCCATGACCCAGCGCACCGCGTCGATAATATTGGATTTTCCGCAGCCATTTGGACCAACAACCGCAGACAGGTTGCTGGGAAAATGGGCTGTGGTGGGGTCGACAAAAGACTTAAAACCCGCCAGTTTGATACTTTTCAGACGCATAAAAACCGTAACCAAGCTTTGTGCCTATCCCTTTGTTGTTATCCGCAGAATGCCTGCGTTGGGATAGGACCAGATGTATGCAAAGCGCGATTATAGCCCGAGAACCGGGCAACATCAGTAGAAATTCAACGTGCGGCGGGCTGTAGCTGATCAATAAGCAGACTGACCGGCTGCGACGTGGCGTCACCACGCAACGTGGCGGCTGCCGACACCCAGTCACCGGGGCTGCGCATCGCCACCGCTTTAACACTAATGTGGGCGGAAACGCGCAGCGAATCAAAATCACTGAGGGTCGCGCCCTGGCGAATCACGTCACTGTCTGTCACATACACCGTCAGCGGAAAGGCCGCCGTGCCAGCCCGCACTGGAAGCCGCACTGCGGCAACCGGCATAGGCGAGCCACTGGGCTCTCGCACAACCACAAACAGCACGCCATTTGGGAAGTCACCCAGCGCCGGCGCAATATCCACACTCAGCTGCAAGCCCTCAATAGCCCCGGTTTCAATCGCCAGGCGCTTCGCTTCGTTTAAACCAGCGGCGATAACCATCGCCTCGCCCGTCTGCGGATCGAGCCCCATCTGAAGACGCTGCCAGTACGTGATCGCATTGAGATAGTCACCGGCAGCAAAGGCGTCGATACCGAGCACGCCCAGAGCCGTGCCCTGCTGGGGATTCACTGCCAGTGAGCGCTCAAGCAGGCTGCGTGTCTGCGCATCTATCACGCGGTTAGCCGATAAATAGCGCGCCTGGGCCAGCTGGGCGAGAATATCGGCATCCTGGGGAAATAAATTAAGCAGGCGCTCGTAGTACTTCACCGCCTCCGCGTAATTACCCTGCTGGCGGCGTATTGATGCCATCGTCATCAATAACTCCGCGTTCTCAGGCCGGCGAACTAAAATATCATCGACCAGCGCCTCGAACCGATGTAGATCATCTTCGCTGGGCTGGTCGGCGGCAAATAACTGCTGCTGAACGTCGAGAAGCCGATAATCCAGCCGATAGCCAAGATAGTCGTACAACGGCAGGGCAAGCGCGGGAAGCAATAGCAATGACAGCCAAAGCACCGGCCCGCGCGAAATTCCAGCGCGAGCCGAAAACTCTGCATTCTCTTCCAGCAACTGCTTGTCCAGCTCAGCGTTGAGCTCAGCCATTTGCTCCTCGCTGATCAAACCCATCTCACGGTCGTTGAGTAGCTCACGCTGTCGCTGGCGATAAAAATCGCGCTGCGCCTGACGGTGCTGTGCTTTATCGTCACCGATCACCCGGCGCGAACGAAACGCCAGCAAGCACAGGCCCATGGCTAGCGCCAATAGCAAGATAACACCGAGTACAAGTGGACTCATGAATTACCCCCAGAGCGTTCAGAAGGCTTTTCTTCGTCGCTGAGCAACGAGTCGAGCGCAGCGCGGTCGTGATCATCGAGTGGCTGAATCGGCACGCGGCGGGTTCGCCGCGACGCCATCAGCGCCCAGATTGCCAAGCCACCGAGCAGCAAGCCCACCGGCAACAACCAGAGAACCGCCGTCGCGGCATTAAACCGCGGCCGATACAAAATGAAGTCGCCGTAGCGATCAACCATGTATTGGGTAATTTCAATGTCTGACTTGCCGGCCATGATCATGGCGTGTAACTGCCGACGAAGATCCTGAGAGATTGCCGAATCGGAACCAGACAAATTTTGGTTTTGACACTTTGGGCAGCGCAGCTCTTCGATAAAGGCATTGTAGCGCTGGCGCTGCAAATCGGTATCGAACTGGTAGGTTTCAATAACCGCCCAGGACGGCAACGCCAAAAGCAGCAGTGCGAGGAGCAACACGCGGTGGTTCACGGCGACGCCTCCTCCAGTGAGCTGAGCATGGGCGCGAACTGCTCATCCCAGACTTTTTGATCCAGTGCGCCCTGATAACGGAAGCGCACAATGCCCTCGGCGTCGACGAGGTAGGTTTCCGGTGCACCGGTCACCCCCAAATCCAAACCTAAAGTGCCCTGCTCATCAAATACCGTTGCAAAGTAGGGGTCGCCCTTTTCCGCCAACCACTTCAGGGCGGGCTCGCGTCGATCCTTGTAGTCAACGCCCAAAATTGGCACGCCGCGCTCCGCTAATTCCACCAGGAAGGGGTGCTCGTAATGACAGGTCGGGCACCACGTTGCCCATACGTTGACCAGCAACCACTGTTTTGGAAGCTCTGCCCGGCTGAGCGACTCACCTTGCAGGGTTGGCAAAGAGAACTCCGGAAAGGGCTTATTGAGCAATGCCGATGGCAGCGCCGTGGGGCTGTAGTCGCCGGTTTGCACTCGGCGCTGCACGCCGAAGAAAATGGCCACCAGCACTAAAAAGATAATCAGCGGCAAAAATAGTTTAATCCTGCTCACGCTTTCCCCCTCGAACCACCAGTAATTTTTCCCCGGTAGCGCTTATCGCAAATCGCTAACAAACCACCCAAAGCCATGAGGATGCCCCCCAACCAGATCCAACGCACAAAGGGTTTAATATGTATTCTGACCGCCCAAGCGCGCTCGGCAACAGGCTCGCCAAGCGCGATGTACACATCGCGCAGCACGCCGGCATCGATCGCCGCCTCGGTCATCACCTGCGATGCGCGGGCGTGGTAGCGGCGCTTCTCGGGCGTTAACTGCGCCAGTAGCGTGTCACCGTCATACAAACTAAAACGCCCCTGCTGCCCCTGATAGTTAGGGCCATTAATGGCCTGAAGGTCGTCGAAAACAACCCGATAGCCAAAGGCGGTTTCGGTACTCTCTCCCACATTCATACGCAGGTCGCGTTCGTCTTGAAAGCTGGTCACCATACCCACGCCGATAAGGGCCAAGGCCAGCCCGAGGTGGGCCACAAGCATGCCGTAGTAAGACGGTGTCAGGCGTCGCAAACCCGCGACAACATTCGACGCATTGCGGGTCTTATCGCGCAAATTAATCAGTGTCGTCGCGACAATCCATACAAATAGCAAGGCCCCGGCACTGGCAGCGAAATGAAATTCGCCGCCGTACAGCCACGGCACCGCTACTCCTAACAGCATTGAGGCCAACAACGCCGCAAGCATCGCACTCATCCAGCGCTGGGTATTACTGCGTTTCCACTGCGAACTGGGGCCAATACCCACCAGCAGCGCCAGCAAGCAGGTAATGGGTACAAACAAAGCATTGAAATACGGCGGCCCCACCGAGTATTTACCCAGGCCGGCAAAATCCATAATGAGGGGGAACAGCGTGCCGAGCAGCACGGTCAATGCGGCAACCACCAGCAAAATATTATTTGCCAGCAGCAGCGCTTCTCGCGATAGCAACTCGAATGGCTTGGCACTATGTTGCGACGGCGCCTTTAAGGCATACAGAGTTAACGAGCCGCCAACCACGACAACGAGAAAAGCCAGAATAAACATTCCTCGGGTGGGGTCTGCCGCAAAGGCGTGCACCGACGTCAGCACCCCGGAGCGGACCAGGAAGGTGCCGAGCAAACTCAACGAGAAGGCAAAAATCGCCAGTAACAGTGTCCAGGACTTAAAAATGCCCCGTTTCTCTGTGACCGCCAAGGAATGGATCAACGCGATGCCTACGAGCCAAGGCATGAAAGAGGCATTTTCGACTGGATCCCAAAACCACCAGCCACCCCAGCCAAGTTCGTAGTAGGCCCACCAGCTACCCAGTGTGATACCAATGGTTAAGAACAACCACGCGATATTGGTCCAGGGTCGTGACCACCGCGCCCAGCTGGCATCCATACGCCCGCTGAGTAAGGCTGCGATGGCAAAGGCGAACGCCACGGAAAAGCCCACATAGCCGATGTAGAGCATCGGTGGGTGAATGACCATGCCAGGGTCTTGCAGCAGGGGGTTGAGGTCTTGGCCATCTGCAGGGGTATTCAGAAGGTTGCGCGCAAACGGGTTCGAGGTAAACAGGGCAAAGCCGAAGAAGCCAATGGCAACCATGCCCATGACCGACAGCACTCTCGCCAAAATATCCAAGGGGAGTTGCTTGGAAAACACCGCCACGGCAACGGTCCACAGGGTCAGAATCTCCAACCACAATAACAAGGAGCCCTCGTGACCACCCCACAGCGCACTGAATTTATACGCGACGGGTAATTGAGAGTTGGACTGCAGCGCCACAATATTGACGGAGAAATCATCGCTGAGAAAAGCGTAAAACAGAGCGCTTATGGCCAGCGTGGTGAACAGACACTGCCCCCACGCCAGGGTCGCGCCTGCAGCCATTGCGCGCCGGTCTCCACGCCAGACACCCAACATGGGAACAACCGCTAATAACAGCGCAAAAGCAAAACCAAGAATGAGCGAGAAGTGCCCCAGTTCAATAATCACGAGCCGTTGTACTCCTTGCCTGCTGTCGCCTCCTCGGCACGTGACTGCGCAGATTTTTCCAGGGCTTCGCTGACTTCCGGCGGCATATAATTTTCGTCGTGTTTGGCCAGCACTTCATCCGCGTAAAACACCCCGTCTTCAGCAAGCCGACCGGTAACCACCACGCCTTCGCCCTCGGCGAAGAGATCAGGCAAGATCCCTTCATAGGCCACCGCTACGCTGGCACTGTAATCCGTCACGCGAAAGCGAACTTTCAGGCTGTCAGTGGCACGCTCCACGGAGCCCTCTTCCACCATCCCGCCAGCGCGAATCTTTTTGTCGACCGGCGCTTTGCCCGCGACAATATCGGCAGGTGGGTAAAACAGGTTAATGTTCTCTCGCAAGGCGTAACCCAAGAACGCCGCCGCTGCCGCACTGGCAAGTAAAATAAACACGACGATTCCAAGGCGCTGTTTACGCAGGGGGTGCATGGCCATTACAGCCTCCGTAGCAATAATTTAAAACTGATTTTCAGCCTGACGACGGCGGGCCGCTGCCGCCGCTAGCGCCCGCGCATTGCGACCGCGACGCCGCGATTCAAATACCAGAGCAACCAGCACGATCGCACTGGCGGCAAAACTGAACCACACGTAAGGGCCGTGACCATCCATTTGCCAAAGCTGTTGAAGATTTGCAAATACCACTATTACCTCTCCCTTACTTGCCGCTCACCAACGCTTGCACCCAACGGGTATTTTTCTCTCGCTCAATAATTTCGGCGCGAACGAACAGCAACAGTACCCAGCCAAAAAACAGATACATACCGCTGAGCGTTGCCATCAACGGGCGCAACATCGTCGGGTGAATTGTTGATTCACCGACAAACTTGATGCTGGCAGGCTGGTGCAGGCTATACCACCACTCGACAGACCAGTAGATGATCGGGATGTTCACCGCCCCAACAATTGCCAGCACCGCGCAAGCGCGCGCAGCGGCGTCGCGGTTTTCAAAAGCTTGATGCAGGGCGATCAGCCCCAGATACAGGAAAAACAGAATCAATACGGACGTGATGCGGGCGTCCCACACCCACCATGTTCCCCAGGTGGGTTTCCCCCACACAGCGCCAGTCAACAGCGCAAGAAACGTCAGTGCCGCGCCAATCGGCGCCGCGGATTTCATGACAATGGCCGCCAGCTTCATACGCCATATCAAATGTACTGCGGCCGCGGTTGCCATCAGCATATAGCCGCCCATCGCAACGGCGGCGGCGGGAACGTGGATGTAGATAATGCGAAAACTATTACCCTGCTTAAAATCAGCGGGTACAAAGGCGAGCCCCCACACACAGCCCCCAACAAGCAATAGCAAGGCGGGAATCGCCAACCAAGGCAACAGGCGCCCGCTAAATTGGTAAAACCAGCGTGGGGAGCCCCATTTGTGAAACCATTGCCAATTTGCCAAAGCCAGTCTTTCCTTAATTCAAACCAATACTTACTGATCCACGCTAATGCGCAGGGCGCCCCCAATGGCCAGCGGCGCCAGCGCGAGGGCTGTCATCAACAGCGCCGCCAACACCGCCAGCGGCGGCAGATATGCCATGCCATCGATGGCGCTTTTCACCGCTGCACTGCCAAAAATCAACACCGGAATATACAGGGGTAAGACAATCAACGACAGCAATAGTCCACCCTTGCGCAAACCGACCGTCAAGGCGGCGCCAATCGCACCGATAAAACTCAATACCGCCGTGCCAAGCAACAGGCTAACCATCAGTACAACAAGCCCCCCAGAGGGCAACTGCAGGATGGTTGCCAACAAGGGCGACAACAGGCTCAGCGGCAAACCACTGACCAGCCAGTGACCGAAGGTCTTCGCCAGCACCAGGGGGTACAGCGGTAGCGGGCTCAACAACAGCTGTTCCAAAGTCGCGTCGTCGTAGTCTCCGCGGAACAGGCCATCTGTTGCCATCATTGACGCCAGCAAGGCCACCACCCAGATAATGCCCGGCGCTAACACGGCCAATTGCTGTCGCTCGGGGCCGATACCCAGCGGAAACAAACTGCAAACCATTAAGAAAAACAGCAGGGGGTTGCTCCACTCGCTACCGCGTCGCAGCGCAGCCTGCAAGTCGCGTCGCAACACGGCAAACATCACCGCACCAGTGCCCATCGGGATCACGACGCCCTCCCCAGCTCTATACGGCGCAATGGACGGGGCAACGACAGCGGATGGTGGGTGGTTAACAACACCATTCCCCCGTTATCGGCAAAGTCGCAGATCCACTGCTCTATTTCCGCGACACCGCGCTGATCTATAGCGGTGAAAGGCTCATCCAATAACCAAAGCCGGGCCGGGCAGCAAAATAGTCGCGCCAGATTTACACGTCGCTGCTGACCCGCTGACAAGCTGTAGCAGGGCTGCTGAATAAAGTCGCCC
Organism: uncultured Spongiibacter sp.; assembly: GCF_964011655.1. NCBI lineage: Bacteria > Pseudomonadati > Pseudomonadota > Gammaproteobacteria > Cellvibrionales > Spongiibacteraceae > Spongiibacter > uncultured Spongiibacter sp. Next base: position 46,128 of record NZ_CAXGPO010000009.1, read on the forward strand.
AGCCCCACTGTCGTCAGGGCGCGATGCAAATCGGTGTCGGCAACATGCTGCCCCCGCACCGCACAACTCCAACGCAGGTTTTCCAGGGCGGTCAGCTGCGCTTTGATACCGCTGCCGTGCCCCAGATACAAGCTGTGCTGCCGAAAGTCTTCGCGTTGGGTGATCAAATTCTCACCCCGCCAGTGAATGTCGCCCTCGTAGCGTGACGACAAACCGGCGAGAATCTTTAGCAACGTGGTCTTGCCACTGCCATTGGGGCCGGCCAGTTGCACAACGTCTCCAGCGCTAACAGACAGCGACAGGCCCGCAAACAACACGCGCTCATCTCGCTCGCTGTATAGGTTGTGTAACTTGAGGTCTGGTGACGACAAACTCACTCTCGCTGCTAAAGGCCACCGCATGGCGGCAGTCCGATTTAAAACGCGGGTAAGTATATACGAAATAACATTGAAATCCGCGCCCGGAATCTGGCGCGGCAATTTGTCGCAGCGGCAAAAGCCTCGCTGACAGGCCGGTGAGTGCACCCACTACGAGGTGGCGGTTACTGACCGCCGGATTGATGGCGCTGTAGCCAGCGCTCCATATCCTGGGTCACGAGGTCGAGGTAGGCTAACGCCTTATTCAGCTTGTCGCCCTCACTCTCACCTCGAAATCCCATCAAGCGATTGCGCACCCAGGCCAATTCGCTGACGAGGTCACTGATTTGCGGCTCGCTGACACGCGCCGCCGCGGGTGCCGATTTCAATTCCTTGTCCACCACCGAAGTCGCTGGGCTATACAGGCTATCCAGCAAGGTGTTCAATTTTGCATCGGATTGCGGCGCGCGACCAGAGGTGGCGGCAGGCCGTGGGTTCGCCGCCGATGACCGCCCCCCTGCAGCCGCGTCGAAAAATACATCCAGTAAGGCATCGCCACTACGCGGCGCGGGCGCTTCGGGCTTCGCTTTCGACTCGTCACCAGCCTGCCCTGCAGCCTTCAGCAGGCGTCCTCTGAGTTCATCGGGAATTCGATTAACGGTTTGGTGATTAATCAGCCGGCTCAACATCACTTCAATCGCGCTTGTCGCACCGATAATCAGCGACACCAGACTCGGGCTGAGGGCAATACGCCGCGTTCTGAGCCTATCCATTACGCGTTCACTTAAACGCGCACACTCGGTTAGCTCGGCCAGTTCCAGGACCGCAGCACCGCCATAGAGGGTGTGAAAGCCACGGTGGATATCATCCAGTATTCGCTGACCATCATAGCCGTACTGCAGCTCTTCCAGCTGCGCAAACAAGCCCTTAACAATATCTTCGGCTTCCGCCAAAAATATCGCCAGGATACCTTCGTGTTCGTTTGCGTCCACAGTATGCACTCTATTGTTATTGATCTCAGGCCAGCTGGATCAGCGAATCCGGATTTGTAATGGCTGGCAATTATGCGCAAAGTCTTGCAGTAACACTGTTGGCCCGGTCACAAAGGGCCAATTTTGTAATCAAATGGTCATGTTTTCGACGTATTCGTGCAAAACAGCTCACGAATTTTGCTTTCCAGCATTGCCGCCGTAAACGGCTTAACGATGTAGGCATCCACCCCAGCCTGCGCAGCGGCGAGGATTTTTTCCCGCTGCGCATCAGCCGTGACGATCATCACCGGTATATGCCTCAGGGCACTATCGGCGCGAATAACCCGCAACAGCTCCAAGCCTCCCATTTCAGGCATCAACAGATCGGTAATCACTAAGTCGAAGTGTTGGTTGTGAAGCATCGGCAATGCCACGCTGCCATCATCAGCTTCACTAATGCGCGCATAACCCAGATCGTTGAGCAAATTGCGCATCACACGACGCATGGTGGCGAAATCCTCGACCACCAGAATTCTGATATCGCGCAAGGACGACGCCCCCCGGGCGGGCGAGTCGCTACCGACATCACTGCTGGCAAAAGGATCGGGGGAGCGCTCATCACTCATGCGGCGCCTCCATTCCAACGGGCTGCTGAATCAGGTTCTCTAGGAAAAACGCAAGCTGGCCCGACGGCTTGCGCGGCAGAGGCCAATCGCTCACCCGCATTGCCAAGTCCCGGAACGCCCGCGAGGCCGGCGCACTCGGGGCATAATCGACCACTGGCTGTTGCTTTTTCACCGCCTCTCTCAATGCCGGGTCAAATGGAATGCTGCCGCTGTAGATGAGACTGACTGTTAAAAACTGCTCGCAGACACCTGCCAGCTTTTGAACCAAGCGGCGCCCCTCATCTTCGTCGCTAACCATGTTGGCCAGAATGCGGAAACGTTGGCGGCCAAAATCACGATTCAATAATTTGATCAGCGCATAGGCGTCGGTCAGTGACGAGGGCTCATTACAAACCACCACCAGCACCTCCTGGCAGGCGTTGGTAAAGGTTAAAACGGTGTCGGTGATCCCCGCTGCCGTGTCGACGATCAATACGTCCAGCTGCGAGGCCAGGTCACTGAATGCCCGGATCACACCGGCATGCTGTAACTCACTCAGGCGAGTCAGCTGCCGTGCGCCGGAGGATGCCGGGATTATGCGCACACCAGACGGCCCGCTAATCATTGCGTCTTCCAGCGAACACTCACCACTAAGGACCTGCTCAATAGTCTGCGGGGCCGACAGCGACAACAAAACATCAACGTTAGCCAAGCCAAAGTCGGCGTCGAGAATCGCCACGCGCTTACCCTGGTGCGCCAGCGCCACAGCGGTATTGATAGCGACATTGGTTTTTCCTACACCGCCTTTGCCGCCGCTTACCCCAATAACCTGAACCGTCATAAAGCGCGTCTCCCGGCAAGGGTGTTTTGCGGGTATCGATAGCTACCAAGATAGCGGTGCCGGGTATCGAGGTATCGCAATCCGATTTGGGCCAGCTCGCGCCTAAGCAGTCGCTGATGCAATGTGGGGCAATCAACAAATACCAGGCCGCTGGCGGTCGACCACGCTTCCCGGTATGCCTCATACACGGGATTTACGCGCATGGTGCCGAGTAAGCCGCCCAGCCAAAGCCCAAAGAAAATCAACGCGCTGGGCAGGGCGTAGCGAACCACTGCCTGCATCGCCTCGGAGAGCTCGCGGCTGTATGGCCAGAGTACGGTAATCAACACCGCTGACATGACAGCGGCCCAGACTGCACCACGCCAGCTGAGCCCAGGAATATCACTCAGCTGCAGCTCATTGAGATGTGGCAACGACGCTGCCGGAGAACGCGCCTCGTCCCTCGCCCACAACCTCAGGCGCCAGTGCGTGCCCTGCTCACGCTGCATCTGCGCCCAACATTCCAGCGCAGACAGTGCGGATGCATCGGGAATAACAAATACCAGTTTATTCATAAGCTATCGCAGCGACTGTAAGCGTTCGGTGGCACTCACAACCTCGGTCAGCCGAATACCAAGTTTGTCATCAACCACCACCACCTCTCCCCGCGCAATCAGTCGGCCATTGACGAGGACATCCAGCGGCTCGCCTGCTTGACGATCCAACTCCACCACCGCGCCCTGCTGCAACTGCAACAGGTCGCGGATGGCCATGTCACTGCCACCCACCTCCAGCGTGACGCGCACGGGAATGTCCATCACCATATCGAGGTCCGGCGCCGCCGCTGTGCGCTCTCGAAGTCGGGCCTGCCCCAGCAGGTCAGATGCTCCAGACGACTCTCCCTCTTCCGCTTCTATTTGTTGGCGCAGCATCTCACGCTCTCGCCGCAGGTTTTCTGGCTCTGTCATTGCCTCACTCCTTATACGCTATGCGCGCCCTTTTATTTTTAACGCCAACTGCCCCTTGCTCATACCGACACTGGCCTTGAGCAGCGATACGCCGGATGCCCGAATTTCGGCTTGCTGACAACTCCCCAAGCTCAGCACATCCCCCACTTTTAAATTGGCGACCTGCCCCAGTGTCATCGCCTTATCTGCCAACACGCAGCGGGTAGGCAGTGGCGTATCCAGCACGGCGCGCTGCATGGCGCCTTGCCACTGCGGGTCGGGTGCCCGGCTCTGCGCCAACTCACTCTGGGAGAGACTCTCTCGCAAGGGCTCGAGCATTGCCAGAGGAAAACACATATGCAGCTCGCCACCGCCGCCGCCCTCGGCATCCAATTGAAAACGGCAAACCACAACGGTGTCCGCCGCGCCAACGATATTGGCCAGCGAGGGATTCAACTCGGTGCCCATCGGCTTACACTGCAGTGCGGCAACAGGCTTGCACGCCTCTTCAAAGTCAGCGTGAGCGCGGCTGAGGAGCTTGCCGATCAGCCGCCGCTCGGAGGGGCTAAAATCGCGACCATCCGGCACACCCTGGGCCTCACTGCCGCCGAAGTAGATTTCCACTAAGCGAAAGACCAAGCGCGCATCAAAGACCATCATCGCCGTACCCAGTAGCGGCTCGACGCGCATTAAATTCATACTTGAGGGGATATACAGCGAGTGAAGATATTCCGCGTAGGGCGAGAATTGTAGCTCCAGCAGGCTGACATCAACGTCCTGCCCCAGCACGTCGAGCAAACTACTGCGAAAATGTTCGGCAAAGCGCTTACTCAGTTGCTCTAAACCCGGCAGGCGACGTGCCTTCGGTTGCTGCCGACTGGCCAGATCAAACTGGGCATAGCTGGGCTTGGGCTCGATGCCGGGAACTGCTGGCTCGTCCTTCACGGCGGCCAGTAGCGCGTCTATCTCTGCTTGAGAAAGCAAATCCTTCATCGCTGCTTCTGCCCCCTCGGCCACCACCAGCCTGTGTTAGTCAAAAAAATGACGCGCACTTAACAACGCTCCCTGAGTACCCGAAGTGTTGTTGCAAAATGTTCCTCAACACGCCGAAGCGCCAGGTTTGCCGCCGCGGAATCTGTGTCCTTTGCGGCACCCTCCAGGCACTTGCACTCCTCAGCCAAAGCCAATGCAGCCATCCCTAATGCCCCCCCTTTTAAGGTGTGCGCAATGCGTCGCAGCCGCTCAAAGTCGCTGGCGGCGAAGGCGTCTTGCGCATCAGCGATACGCTGCTGACAATCGCGCTCAAAACTCGCGACCAACACACCGATATCGCTGCCCATAACCCGCCGAAGTTCGTCGTATTGTTGCTGGTCAATTGTTGTCATAGCTATCCCTGCAAAAGCCAATAAGCTAGTTAGTTTCCAAGTGATAATTTGCGACTGTCGAGCACGATCTCGCCAACACCTGCCAGCCGTTTAGCGGCGGCAACAAGCTCCTGTTTGGCGAGCTCTACTTCGCCGTTAGAGGGCTGCCCAAGCAGACGCTCTTCAGGGTGCTGACTCTGCAGCGCATTTTGCAATGCCGCACGTAATTCACCGGTGGCGCCTTCAAGCGCACGCAGCGCGGTCTGCGGGTTGAGCTGAGATACCAGATTTTTCATATCGGCCTCCGTCAAGCGCTGCAACTGATCAAAGCCAAACATCTGGTCTTCAACACGCTCGGCCAGGCCTGGGCGATGCTCCCTCAAGCCCTCCAATAACGCACTTTCATCGGCAACATCCAGCTCATTAAGCAGCGCGGCTGCCAGGCTTTCCCCGGTTAAACGGCGGCCACTGTGGCCACGCGCGTTCAAGTATTCTTCAATCAACCAATCCAATTCCGCCAACGCAGCGGTCGACAGGGACTCCAGCGACGCCAAGCGGCTGAGTAACTCCCTGCGTCGCTGGGGGTCAAAACAGGTAATAACAGCCGCCCCCTGCGCCGGCTCCAAACAGGCGATCAGTACGGCCTGTATTTGCGGATGCTCCCTGCGAAGCATGTCCGCTATGGTATCTGCCGCCAACCACTTTAATTTAGCGATCTGCTGCGACTGCCCCTGCAGTGCCAGGTTGCTTTTCACTAGGGCCGCCCGCTCTTCACCGAGGGCCTCCTCAAGCAAATCGCGAATATCTTCTGCCTGGCTGGGCCGCACCAGGGAAAACTGCAGCATATCGTCGTTAAAGCGTGCCAGTAATTGCGCTAGCTGCCCGGCATCCGGCGTTGCCAGGGTGGCCATGTAGCTGGTCAATGCTTGAATTCGTTCCGGGCTGAATTCGCGCATCACGCTTGCGGCAACCTTCGCCTCCAGGGCCATTAGCACCATGGCGGCTTGCTCGGGGGAGCACTGTGAGGTTTGCCCGTCCAGCCAGTGATCAATCACCGCCGCGACACGCGCTGGTTCATCCTCAGCGGTGGTGCGCAGCAAACGCAAATGAACACCGTAGTCGACCCGTTTATGTTTTTTGACTCGGGGTTTGGTCGCTGGCTGCGACATAAGCTGTATAAATAGCGCAACGGCGAGGCTTGCGCCGCCGGACAACAGGCTCACACTGAGCCACTCCGCCTGCCTGAGCAGCGCCGCGACAGCTGCGCCGCCGAGCAATGCGACCAGCAGGAAAAACTGGAATGTAATCAGCACGCGCGGGGCTATTGCCATTGGCTAGCCCCTCCACTAACAGTCATTTTTTTGACAGCGCTGATTTTCAAAGCCACTCAAACCCGTTTCGTCAAATTATTGACAGCAGCACCTGCGCATATACATTGGTTATCAATGACTTACGCGACTAGTTACTGCCTACACTGACTGTGATGCAGGTTTTAGGCCAGCTGAGCTTACAGCCGCACTTCGACAAAAGGCAGAGACTGAGGGCCACCCGCATCAATGCTCTGGGCGGCGTCAAAGGGGTGAGCCTCGCGCTCGGCAGAGCGGTCAATATTGAGGTTGGCAAAGTCAAACAAGTCGCGATCTGCGAGCTGTGAGGGAGCAATGTTTTGCATTGCTGAGAAAATTTTCTCTATACGGCTACCATCCTGCTTTTCCCACTCCAGAAGCATCTTGCGGATATTCTGGCGCTGCAGATTTTCTTGCGAACCACAGAGGTTGCAGGGAATGATGGGGAACGCTTTATAGGTTGAAAAGCGTTCGATATCCGCCTCCCGGCAATACGCCAGCGGGCGAATAATGACATTGCGCTTGTCGTCAGACAGTAGCTTTGGCGGCATCGCAGCCATCCGGGAGCCATAGAACATATTCAAAAACAGCGTCTGTACGATATCGTCTTTGTGGTGTCCGAGTGCGATTTTCGTGGCGCCAATTTGCTCGGCAAAGCCGTATAGCGTTCCCCGCCGGAGTCGCGAACACAACCCACAGGTGGTCTTGCCCTCGGGGATTTTCTCTTTGACGATTGAGTAGGTGTCTTTGTTAACGATGTAGTACTCGATACCCAGCGTCTCGAGGTATTCGGGAAGAACATGCTCAGGGAAGCCCGGCTGCTTCTGGTCCATATTCACCGCGATCAACTCGAAGGAGACCGGTGCGCTCTTTTGCAGGTTCATCAGGATATCGAGCATGGTGTAACTGTCTTTCCCTTGTATCCGGTAAGAAATCACAATAAGCACGATAAATTTCGAGGATAAAACAATTTTTCCATTATAAAGCAATAAGATAAGAAACAATTTACCCACACATATTGGGATATTTTTTTACAGCAATCTATTATTTCGTAAAGCACGAAACGGGGGCCCAATAGTAAGGGCTAAGAATGGGTCATACTGCCTAAATATCCTTTACAAATCTGAAGTCGAGCCAGCGGCTCTAATAGCGGCCTAATATAACTCTCTACCGGCGACCACCTACCAAAAGCGTATCGATTCACCCATAACTTGGCCGCTTTGGCCATCTTATGGTAGAAACCCGTGATGGCCAATTTATGGTAGGTCAGTTCCTGCCCAACGCAAGTAAAGTCGGCTGCTGGTAATAAGCGGACGGCTGGCCTGGACATCAATATGGCTGGTAGCAGCTCTTTCCAGACATTCCAACTATTTCGCTGGCGTGCCTGCTCCCGACCCATAGCAGCCATAGCGCGAACAGCCACGACTGGTTAAGGCGTGGCAATTAGACAACCCTGCGGCGTTCATGGCGTCATACTTTACGAATCATGGGTAGCTTTATCCACCCGCGCAGAACTGGTACGGGAATGCGCAAACCCTCTTCAGGTTTTAACTCAAAGCCAGGGAGCACGTCTACCAGATGCTCAAAGGCTATTTGTGCCTCAAGTCTTGCCAGGGCTGCACCCATGCAAAAATGCACTCCCTTTCCCAGTGACAAATGATCATTAGGGCTTCGCTCAATAATGAAACTTTCCGGGCTTTCAAAATGTCTCTCATCCCTGTTGGCTGAGGCGAACATTATCCAGACATTGTCATTTTCCCTAAGTTTCTTCCCTTTGTATTCAATATCTCGAGTTACTCGACGGAAGAGCCCATTTACCGGCCCTACGTAGCGAAGTGCTTCTTCGACAAATTGAGGAATCAGTGCTTTATTATTTTTCAGCTTCTCAAGTATCTCGGGTTGCTCCTGGAGTACAACCGCAGCGTTTGTTATTAAATTCGTGGTTGTCTCGTTGCCGGCAATCCACAACAATTTACAAAACCCTAAAAGTTCATTCGGCTTTAGCTGCTCGCCATCTTCATCGGCCAATTTAACGAGCGACGAAATCAGGTCACCTGCAGGGTTGAGTCGTTTTTCCTCAATGATTTCGGATAAAGTGTCGTTCATTTCAGTTGTGGCGTTAAAACGCTGTTTTTCTGTATAGCTTCCGCCGACACCAACTCCCAATGCCTCATTCCAAAATTTAAGCCGCTCGTAATATTCCAACGGTATTCCTAAAAGCTTTGCAATAACTGCCACCGGTAATGGACTTGCAAAATCTTTGTAGAGGTCTAACTCTCTTCCTTCGGAAGATTTGTTTTGTAAGTCAGAAATCAATTGATCGGCGATTCCACTTATCTCAGATTCCAATTGCGTTATGCGGCGCGATGTGAAGCTTCTGGCAAATATAGAGCGCAACCTGGTATGTTCTGGCGGGTCGTTTTGAATCATCGGCAAAAAGCCTACTACGTCCTCAGCTGAAGCATCATCCATTCGCAAACCACCGCCAGGGCCGCTCGAAGATGAAAAGTCTTCCGGCCGCTTTGCGAAATTATCCACGTCCTCATAGCGAGTAACCACCCAAAAGTTGAATTCCTCGCTCCAATACAGCGGGGCTTCCTCTCTCAGCTGTTGCCAGTACGGCTCAGGATTGTCGATATAATTCGGATCCAGCATGGGAAATAATTGTGTTGCCACGGCCTTCTAGCTCCTGCTAATCAATGTGTCGGACTTTCCAACTCCAAATATAGCAATAGAAACCTTGCGCTAAAATAGGTATATCTGACCGAATGATGGAGATGTGTGATCTGGACGCGCACCGCCTTTAAAGGGGGGCTTTCATGGTTTTGGCAACCCGATGTATCCCGCAGGTTTCTCCGACTTCGCGCAAATCCAGGAATACCCGTGGGGAGCCATAAACGCCCCGGCTTGCTGCATACGATGACCGGGTTAAGCCGGCACCCATAAATCTTCCATTGCCCCATCAGATAGCGATATTTGCGGCCATTGGTAGAAGCCGGCTCGTGCAACATTCAGTGAAAGACACATCGTTGTTACCGCAAATTCATACCGGTGTGCATTAACGAACTGGCGACTGAAAGTCCTTTGTCAACTACTTGGCGAACGGCCTCGTCCTTGAATTTCGGGGTATATCGTTGACTGCTCATATGACTTCCTCCTATGCTCAAGAATAGCGCGGAAGTGTCTATCTTTCTCGGGGAGTCCAAACATTCCTCCGACGAATGGTGTAATATGACCAATTGATGGCTATTTGTGATATACAATATAGGGTAGGCCACCCGATTATTTATGCTGGATAGAATAAGCCATCTTTTTTTAAAGCCAAGTACAGTTTATGAAAGAAGAAGGGAATTTCCGTGTAGACCTTGTCAGTTGCGAATATGTTTGGGTAGACAAGAATATTGGCAACGTTCCCATGAACACCAAAGAGTGGTGTCTTTACTACAATGCCGAGATTACCGCGGCTCTGCAGTATGAAGGTCGCCAAATTTTTCTTGAGCCAAATTGGATCTATTTAATACCGCCGCATACGGAGGTATACGGCACGCTACTTTCATCGTCTTTCCAGTTGGTACTTTATTTTTACCTGCCATCGATTCACCTCAATATAGAACCTGGTATCTATAAGGCTCCTGCGATTGACATAGTGATTGATCGGGTTACTCGGCTTAGTTCCATGGCAGAGAAAGATCGATACGGCTTAATTGGACAACTTTATAGCAACCTTTTAGTTAGTTACACCTTAAGCCAATTGGATATCACGTTATCCCAAAGAACGGTAATCGATCATCGCATTCAAAAATCAGTCACCTACCTGAATCGGTCTTACACACAGAATATCGCCATTGAAAATCTGGCTAACAGTCAGAATATGACAAGGGAGGCATTTAGTCGCTTGTTCAAGAAAGAGCTAGGTAGGCCACCTTTCGATTACATTAGCAACCTAAGAATGAACAAAGCACGGCTGCTTCTTCAGAATACAAATCAGTCGATTAAGTCAATCGCGCAAGCGGTGGGATACAGCGATCAATACAATTTTTCTAGGCTATTTAAAAAGCATTATGGCATGTCACCAAAAGCTTACAGGCTATCCCATCCTAAAGAATAAACTGGGGTATGAGATGCAAAGCATCTGCGAAGCTCGCTCGAACCCATGCCTCATACCACAGAAAAGTCCGGCGAACCACGCCAAAATTGTGCTGGTGCGATGGTTGGCCTACAGGGAGGCCCCGGCAGACGTATTACCCTAAACGCTTCAAATGCAGTGGTAGATCATCCGCTGGCTTGGGCAGTGGAACGGTCTGAAGTTTTTCACCGGAATCAGCCGCCAATGAGAACTCATAGCGACGCAGAAACTGGTGTAAAAAGTTCTTGGTCTGTGTCAACGCGAAGTGCATGCCGATACATTTATGAGCGCCGCCGCCGAAGCCGACAAAACTGAAGGGGTGGCGCTTGTGCTCGTTGCGAGGCTCCAGCCAGCGCTCAGGATCGAAGGTATGAGGATTATCCCAGTACTCGGCCATACGGTGGGTATACTGGGGCACCAGAAACAGAAGGGTGTTGGCAGGTATGCGGTAACCGCCGAGTTCGCAGTCGCGAATTGTTCTCCGCTGCGCCACCATCGCTGAGGGATGCAGTCGCAGGGTTTCCTTCACCGCCGCGTCGGCCAGTGGCATCTTTTCGAGATCGTCGTAATCCAGAAACTCCTTATCGATCGACGCCGCTTCCTCGCGCAAGCGCTGCTGCCACTCGGGATTCTCCCCGAGATGCAGCATCAAGTGACTAAGGGCACTGGTAGTGGTGTCGTGCGCAGCGAAGAGCAGGAAGCTCATGTGCGCGATGATGTCTTCGTCGCTGAAGTATTCACCGTCCTCAGTGGTTTCCCGGGTGAAGTAACTGAAGGTATCGATGCCTTTGCCGCGGCGTCGCTCCTCGATCAACGAACCGAAGAACTCCTGCAAATGGCGCTGGGCCTTTTTACCCCTGGCGTATTTAGTGCCGGGTATTTCCTTGGCGAAAAACCCCAGCAGGCCATTGGCGATGTCCAGGAAGGCATGATTCAAATTGGCGGCGCGATCATCGTCCTTGTCCAGCCCGACAAAAATTGTAGCGGCCACGTCCAACAGGGCCTGTTTTATGGCTGGGAAAAACAGGAAGTCTTCGCGACCGTCCCAGCCTTCCACAGCCTCCTTGAGCATAGGCCCCATAGTGCCGAAGTAGCCGCGCATGGCTTCGGTCTTGAACGCGCTCTGCATAATGCGGCGCTGGAAGCGATGCTCGCCGTGATCCCGCAGCAGCAGCGCTCCTTTGTAGAAGCGACCCAGAGTGCGCGCGTACCCCATCTCAGCGGAAAAATTCTTATCCTTGTCGAGGTAAACCTCCCCGTAGAGATCCGGCCCGATCAGCAGCACTCCCTTGAGGTACGCCACTCCTAGCCGCGATACTGGCCCGTAGCGGCAATACTGTCGGTCGATGGTGCCGTAAAGATCCGTCACCATCTCGAAGAAGTGCCCTATAACGGGAAGGCCAAAGGAGCCTGGAATGTGTTTCAGGTCGCGGTTGTCCGCGGCCTGCTTGTAGTTGTCCAATTCGGCAACGCTCATAATAGAATTCTTCACCTGTCTGGGGGTGTCGACACGGTTGTGCGGACACATCAAAAATTAGCTGCGGCCCTCTGCTTAAAAATCGCCTTCTGGCCCGCTGAAAGAGAACAGTTCACCGGGTCGTCCTACGAACTTTCCGTTTTCCCGTAATTGGTGACAGCCCAATGATTGGACTTGTGGATCCAATACAAGCGGGACTTTCGTCCTCAACTGTTGCGCGTACTGCGCAGGATCAACGGTATTATTGGGAACCAGCATGGGAAATGAATTTTGGCCATGCGCTTTTAGCTCGCGCCCCCAAAGTGTTGGCCTTTTCACTTGGGTAATCTAGCAACAGGCACCTCGAAAAAAATAGAGGCATTTGATCTAAAGATGGATACTTGTGATATGAAGGGTGTGGCGAGATGTGTTTACTCAGTCAGTAAAGATCACGCTTTGCCATGACGACAAAAGCAGTTTTGGTGAACGCTTAGGGCAACTCTTATAAAAATCCTCAATCGGGATTGCAATTGAAGTGGATGCCCCGGACTTTCTGCAGACCATGAGTTACTACTTTCCTGCGAACGTTAATGATGCGATTGCTGTTGGTTCATCCGGAGAGTTTTGCCACACAACAGCGCTGACCGTATGAACACGTTTTCCGCTTCGAACGACAGTGGCACGGCTAAACAAACTTTTATCACCTAAGGCTGGACGAAGGTAGCTCGTGTTTATAGAAAGCAATGCGCACTCTTTAGTCTTGGCAGAATTTATGACGGCGAGCGTCCCGGTCAGCTCAAGAACACCTGAAACTACGCCTCCGTGCCAGGCACGCAAAAGTGGGTTACCCGTAAAAACATTCTGCCACCGGGTTACGCACTCCGTCTCTGGTATTGAAGTAATTATTTCGGTCCCGTAGTTACGGGCATAAGGCGTTTCTTCAAGAAAATCGATAAGCTTTTGGTTTATCATTCGGCGTGCCTACGTTATTTCCATGCCAAGCACGGGGCCCGGCGTGTCAGATTTAAATATGCCAACAGCGTTGCAGCACATTATTTTTGAATTTACCTGATAAGCCGCCGCACCAACATAGATAAAATCCTCCGCATATTGATAGCAACTAGCTTCGATAACCAAGCCCCGCCCAGGCTCAGGTTTGCGCATGTAATCGATTCTTAGATTCACGGTCGCGATGGCTGCCGGCTTGCCGAGATGAAGCATCACCGCACAGCCGCAGGCGCTATCAATGGCCGTCGCTATTGCGGTTGTATGAAGACTGCCATTTTCTATTGAGTCAGCATGCTTACTCTGAAAAGGAAGATGAATTTTAGCGATATCTCCCTCTATATTTTGGAGCGTCAATCCAAGGTCACGATGCGTACCAACATGCGTGAAGAACATATCAAATAACTTTTCAGTGCTGCCAATACCAGTTTTTCCTTGCTCAAACACCATATTTTCCTCATTTAGATATTTAATAAGGCTCCGGATGCTCGAGGCATGCCTGGCATAGCATCGGCAGCTGCACGCAAGTCACAGCGTAGCGGAAATAATTATTACTAAAAGTTATTGCATCTTCTCTGTCTGCCCGAACCTGCAATCAGGTAAGCTCACGGACGCCGACCATGCGTGGCATATACGAATCCATTTCGCTAACACCATCATTTTCAATCTCTGCCTTACCGATTAAATTTTCGCGGACCTTGGCTAACATAGCGGTAAATTGCTCGCACTGCTTGACACTAAGCCCGCGCAGGGCGTCGGAGTAGAGTCGTATTGATTCTGCACGCATTGGCGCGACCAGCCGATCAAATGCTTTTGTGATGTAGATAAGATTGGCCCGCCTGTCTTCAGGGTGGGGACGTCGCTCAATTAAGCCCTTTTCCTGGAGGCGGTCGACAACTTTGCCCAGCGTGGCCCTGTCCATATCCGCCAGTTTCGCAAGATTAGTCTGGGTGTACCCATCTTCCCGATAAAGCTGTGCAAGCACAAACCACTGTGCTCGCGTCAAACCCAAGTGTCTGATTCGCGCATCGAAGGCCCGCCTCATCAGCCGCGCTGCATCGTCTAGCAGGTACCCTAAATTCCACTCCAAGTCCTCTCGCTTCATGGAATAACCTCTGTTTACATATGTTATGTATACTTATAGTATGTACAACGCCTTATTGCAAGAGGGTATTCCACTGCGCCTTATCAGCAAATCGATTTTTCTTGTGTCGCTGCCACTGATCGCCGCTTTTCATAGTGGCAAAGCATTTGCATCGGCAGAGAACGAAATTACTGAGCAAGCACCGCCATCCGAGCACTCTCAACCATCCCAATTCGCCTTACATACCGTCACTACTGAAAACGTTGTAAAACCCATTTTGGCAACCGGTACGATAATGGCTGCAAAATCCAGCAATATTGGCCCCAAGATCGAAGGAACGATTGAGGAAATCTATGTGCGCGTTGGCGATCGAGTGAAAGCTGGCGACGCCTTGTTTCGAACGCGAGACGTCGTACTCAGGTTACAAAAGCAGGAACTCGCTGCTTCATCCGCCCTATACGCGGCCGAATTTCGAAAGGCAAAGATTGAATTTAATCGGGTCTCCAATCTGCGCAACAAGGGAGTAGCTTCAGCAGCGCAATTTGACACCTCGGCCGCCGCTTTAGAAACTGCGAGAGCCCGTGTCGATATTACAAAGTCAAAACTCGCCCAGGTTGAACAGAGTCTTGAAGATGCTATTGCCCGCGCGCCCTACACCGGCGTAATCACCGAACGGTTTGTGGACGAAGGCGTTTTCATCTCAAGCCGAGCCTCAGGCATGGGAAACTCGGCCGTGGTCCAGGTAAAAAAAGCCGATCCTGTCGTAGCCGTCTGGAGTATAGCTGCCAAGTACTTACCCGAAATCACGTTAGGCACGAAAGTCGAAATCCGTATCGATGGTATACCGGATGTAATTGAATCTGAGATTCACATTATTAACGACCGAATCGATATAGCCTCTCGGTCGATTGACGCACGTTCAGTTATCACCAATGACGGCTACAAAATCAAACCGGGCCTTTTCGCGCGAGCCGAGATTTTTCCCAAGCCGCACAAAGTCGTTCTCCTCCCCCGTTCTTTATTGCGTGGCCCGCCCAACGACCCCTATGTCTTGCTCTACGAAGATGGCAAGGCAAGAATACGCCACTTAACAACACGTGACCACAACACTGATTCGGTTGAGGTGCTTAGTGGACTGGAGGCCGGCATGCGCGTATTGCCGAGCTCGCACCTTACTGACGTTTCTGACGATGTCGTCATGACCAGAAAAGAAGGATTGGAAAACTGATGTGGATTTCCGATCTGTCTATCCGACGACCGGTCTTTGCAACCATGCTAATCGGTGCACTGGTTGTACTTGGATCGATTTCGCTAGCACGTCTAGGTGTTAATTTTTTCCCCGAACTGGACATACCCTACGTATCTGTAACCACAGCGCTCGAGGGGGCATCGCCGGAAACTATTGAGACCGAAGTCACTGATGTCATTGAAGAAGCTGTAAACACCATAGCGGGCCTCAAACTTCTCCGTTCTGTGAGCTCAGAAGGACTGTCACAAATCTTTCTCGAATTTGAGATGGAGGACAACCTCGATGTTAAGGTCCAGGATGTCCGGGACAAGCTGGACGTTGCACGGCGTAATTTGCCCTTAGATATCGAGCCACCCATTGTTGAGAAAGTCGATCCTGCATCTGCGCCGATTTTGTCCGTCATGATCGCAAGTACGGTGCCAATCAGCGAACTGACAGTGTTTGCAGAGGACACCGTTAAGAATCGCCTCCAACGCGTTACCGGCGTCGGAACTGTAACAGTCGTTGGTGGACGTGAACGGCAAATACGAATTTGGCTAAATGCAGAACGCCTGCGCGCTTATGGTCTAACCGCCGATGAAGTAGTTCAGGCTATAAAGCGAGAACATGTGGAAGTACCAGGCGGCCGCATGGAAACCGAGATGAAAGATCGCGAATTCGGCGTTAAAACAAAAGGCGAGGTCGGTTCAATCCGTGAATTCGAAGAGCTCATCGTCGCATTTGACCGTCAAGCGCCTGTAAAGCTCGGTGATGTGTCCCGCATCGAGGATGGGTTGGAAGACGAGCGCACCTACGCGGAGTTAGACGGCCGCACCGGTATTTCCCTTGATATTCGCAGGCAATCTGGCACAAACGTCGTCGAAGTCGCCAACGCCGTAAAAGAGGCACTCGATGAGGTGCGGGCTTTAGCGCCAGAGGGAACAACTATCGTCACAGCTCAAGATGCATCTCTCTTCACCGAGGCCGGCATTCGAGACACATTTGCGGACATGATATTTGCCATCGGTCTCGTAGCTATCGTCACCTGGTTCTTTCTCCTCAGTATAGGGGCAACGCTGATTGTCTCTATCGCCATGCCATGTGCTTTAATTGCTACTTTTTTTGCCTTCTATACCGCAGACTTCACCATCAACATGATGACGCTGATTGCCCTCGCCATGGCCATCGGTCTTCTGGTGGACGATGCCATTGTTGTGCTAGAAAGTATTCAGCGGGAAATAGAAGGCGGCATGAGCCCGGCGAACGCAGCCTCCCACGGCGTCGATCGGGTGGGCGGTGCGGTCATTGCAGCGACAGTAGCAATCATGGCGGTTTACGTGCCCATCGCTTTTATGGAAGGGGTGATTGGCCGTTTTTTCCGTGAATATGGATTAACGGTAGTGTTTTCCATTGGAGTGTCGCTGCTCGTGTCGCTCACGCTCACACCTGCGCTGTGTGCTCGAATTTTAAAACCACAAGCGCACAAAGGCGCAATTAGCTCCCTAATCGATCGGGCTCTATCGCGCCTGGAAAACTGGTATAGCCGAATGCTGAGCATTTCCATTCGCTATCGCTATTTTGTGGTCGCGGCCGCGCTGGGTTCCGTGGTGATTGGCGTGCTCGTCGCTCAACGCTTGGCCATCGATTTTATCCCTTCGCTTGACAGGTCAGAGTTCATCGCCGACGTTGAATTGGAGCAAGGCGCAGGCATATCCCAGTCACGAGAGCTTGCGAAGCGCGCTGCCGCTGAGCTCGCAAAAATAAAACACGTTGATAACGTATTCTTCACCGTCGGCGGCAACCAGACCGAGCGGGTGAACGAGATTAGTTATTTTCTCAAACTTGTCCACAAAAAAGATCGCTTATCGGATCAATTTGACGTTATGGCCGAAGCGCGCCAGGTGCTCTACAAGGTTATACCCGAGGCCAAAACGATCTCTGTTTCTGAAATGCCCATCATGACCGGTGGCGGTCTTACGTCCTTTGATATGGAATATGCGTTGACCGGTTCAGATCTGGGGGAGCTTGAACGGATTACCGACGAGGTCATGCGACGTATGCGAGAAACCGGCATTTATGCGGATATACACTCTACGTACAAAATTGGCCGCCCAGAACTACAAATTGATGTCGATCGTGCCAAAGCGGCAGATTTAGGCGTCTCGATCAAAAGCCTTGCCAACAACGCGCGTATTATGCTGGGCGGGATAGAGGTCACTTCCTATGAGGAAAATGGAGAAAGGATCGAGGTGCGCGCCCAGATGGAGGAAGACGACCGCGCTGACATGCGCTGGGTCGAGCTCATTCAATCGCGGGCGTCGGACAGATCGCTCATTGATTTTGCCAATGTGGCCGACCTTCGCTTTGCTTCAGGCCCAGCCCAGATTGAGCGCCAGTCTCGATCCCGAAAAATTGGTATTTTCGCCAACACAAAGCCTGGCGTTGCGCTCGGGACTGCAACAGAGGAGCTAGACCGCATCGTCGCTGAGGTCGGCCTGCCCGAAGGTTATTCCGGCCTATACCTTGGTCAAGCCCGACGCATGCAGGACAGCACAGACGCGATTATTTTCGCCTTCGTTTTAGCCCTCGTGTCGCTTTACATGATCCTGGCGAGCTTATTTAACAGCTTTGTGCAGCCCCTAATTGTCATGGTCACGGCTCCCCTCTCTTTTATAGGCGCTTTCTCAATGCTCTATTTTTTCAATCAACCTTTGAACATTTTTGTTCAGATTGCACTCATTGCGCTCATGGGGCTTGTCATGAAAAATGGCATCCTGCTTGTAGACCTTGCAAATCAGTTCCGCGAGGCAGGGAAAGCGTCGAGGGACGCGGTGTTGAGTGCAGGCCCTCAGCGACTACGGCCAGTACTAATGACTGCTTTGTCCACTGTCTTGGGCATGGTGCCTGTGGCGTTAGCGAATAGCGACGGCTCTGAACTCCGTAATCCAGTCGGTTTTCTTGTCATCGGTGGTATGTCTTCGTCGACAATTCTCACGCTTCTGGTTTTACCAGCCGCCTATGTGATCGCGGACGATGCCGCACGATCGCTAAGAAAATTTAAAAGCGTAGCGCTAAGGAAGCGTGCGTGAAACATCCATTTATCATCCTGGTTACTTGCATCCGGCTAAGTACGCAAGTGCCTGTCGCAATCGCCCAACAGGCGCAATTAGTAGCGGCAGCGTTTTCCCCGTCACTTTTACCGGATAAACAGAGCGATAGCCCGCCATTACTGGGCATTACAGGGCGTGTTCGCATTACTGACAATGACAGATTCCTGAGTGAAGTGCTGGATTTAGCTGAACAAGCAAGAGGGCTCGGTGATCGTTCCGAATCCGGTGTGTTATTACTCGACTTCGAAACCGACTCTCTTATCGCGGAGATGAAAGAGCTGGATGGTCAATTCGCTACGGGTCGAGCTAATTTCGCGGTACTATTTGATGCGCCATTGCTACCAGAAGGTTGGCACCTGTGTGCTTGTGGCCAAGGGCGATTCGCCGGCACCTTTGTCTACGACCCCGAGGACGAACAGCGACTGCAATTGGCAACGATGACCGCGGGTCTCATGCCAGCCGATCTGGAATCCACGATAGAAACCGCCGGTGTAGCGGTAATCGATCTGGCTTTAATGAAACGCTTCAACGTCAACTGGCTAAAGGGTTTCAATTTCGGCGCCAGCTTCAAATACCAATACATTATCGTGCATGAACGAAAACTCCGATTGGTGGAGCACGAAGACGACGATCTTTTCGATCCCAGTCGCGACAGCAACGAGCATCATTTTGGCAATATCGATATAGGGCTAACCAAAAAATGGGCTTCATGGGATATCACCGCCGTATTGAGAAATCTCATTCCCGGCGAATTTGATGGTCCACTAACCGACTCCGGGTGGCAGTCCAGGCCTCATCTTGAGCTGCATGCGCAACGCCCCCTTTCGATCGGGTCTCTCTCGATATCGGGAGATATTACTGAGCGCACCGGCTTTTCACATGTACCCAAAGAACGCCGCACCGGTATTAAGCTTGTTTCTCCAATCCATCCAAAAATTAACTCGATTCTCGGTTATAAAAATTACGATAACAGCATCATGTAGTGGCATAGTGAATTTGGCCACCTAATTAGAGGTGATAGCATCACCTCATTCGATTACAGGTGACCCAATGACCAGACCATCACGCCCGACCTTCAGCCCCGAGTTTCGGCTCGAATCCGCACAGCTCGTCGTTGACCAGGGCATTCAGTGAAAGACGCCGCCGAAGCCATGAACGTGGGCAAGTCCACGATGGACAAATGGGTTCGCCAACTCAAGCAAGAACGTTCTGGTGGCAGCTACGATGCCTCTCCTATGACCTCAGAACAGCGTCGTATTCGGGAGCTCGAGCGGCAAGTTAAGCGCCTTGAAACAGAGAAAGACATTTTAAAAAAGGGTATGGCTCTCTTGATGTCAGACGAGCTGAAAAATATTCGATAATTCAGCGGCTTCAAGAGAGCTATCCCGTAAAGCTGCTGTGCCAGACATTCGATATTCAGCGTAGCAGTTACAAGTACTGGCGTAGTCGCCCAGAAGGCGATAGCCCCTACCGTCGCAAGCTGAAGTTGATGGTACGTGCCGCACACCAGTTGAGTGGTGGCTCCGCAGGTGCCAGAACGGTTGCCTCTATCGTCAACCAGCGAGGCGAAAAGCTAACGCGATATGTGGCGGGTGGTTTGATGAAAGAGTTGGGGCTGGTGAGTAATCAGCTGCCCAAACACGCTTATAAACGGGCTGAGAAGCTGCATGTGGCCATTCCCAACACACTGGATCGGCAGTTCGCTGTGGGTAAACCCAACCAGGTTTGGTGTGGTGATATTACCTACATCTGGACAGGCCAACGATGGGCTTATCTGGCGGTAGTGCTGGATCTATACGCTCGGAAACCGGTTGGCTGGGCGTTGTCGCTAAAGGCTGACAGCGAGCTAACCAGTAAGGCGTTACTGATGGCTTACGAATCGAGAGGAAGGCCTAATGGCTTGTTGTTCCATTCAGATCAAGGCGTTCAATACACCAGCCTGCGCTTCCGGCAACACTTGTGGCGCTACCAGATAAAGCAGAGCATGAGTCGACGGGGTAACTGCTGGGATAATGCACCAATGGAACGGTTCTTCCGCAGCCTGAAAACCGAGTGGGTACCGGAAACGGGATACCGCTCTTTTGCTGAAGCGAAGCAGTCGATCACGGATTATGTGATTGGCTACTACAGCGGAATCAGGCCGCATCGACACAACGATGACCTGCCGCCAAATGTGGCAGAAAGTATGTACTGGAAAACTTATAAACCCGTGGCCAGTTTTACTTGACCACTACACTTCCTCAAGAAGGTTACGCTCCACGGCTACGCCAACACCCGCACTGACGAGTTTGTCGACATCGCCATCGAGAACTTCCTGAAAGAGTCTGGCGAACTGCGCCCGGAAGGCTTGCTGCCCAAACTGGCGTTCTTCGCCGCAACAGTTGAAGAGCTGACCGAAGAGCTGAAACCTGCTGTGGAGCGAGCGCTTCTCAAACACGGCATCCCGACCTCGCGTATTCTGATCAACGTGGGTGACAGCAAGATTACCACTAACGATGACATCCGCGAATTTAACCGGCTCGACACCGAAGGATCGGAAAAGCAGTTCATCCTGCTGGTCAACAAGGGCCGGGAAGGCTGGAACTGCCGCTCGCTGTTTGGCGTTGGACTATTTCGTTCGCCTAAATCGAAGGTATTCGTACTTCAAGCCACCATGCGCTGTCTAAGGGCTATCGGGCAGGCTCAGCACACTGGTAATGTCTTCCTCTCCGAGGACAACCTCAACACCCTGAACGACGAGCTGCAGCAGAACTTCCGCATCAGCGCGGACGAGCTGCAGAAAACCGGCAAGGACAAGGAGCGCGTGGAGGTGCGCGTGGTTGAGCCGCCGGTCAAGATCAAGCTAGTGCGTGTGCGAAAGCAATACGAGATACGCGAAAAGCAGTTGTTGACGGGGCAAGCGTTGATGCCCGAGCGAGCGGATGCGCAGAAGTGGGGCGAACTGGTCGAGAAATACCGTCTGATCGAAACTCAGCAGGATGGTTTGACCGCCGTCGACGCGGCACTCGCTTCCGGCAGCCGCACCTTTGATCTCACATCGCGCCGGAAGAAGCGAACCTTCTCACAACTATCGCTTGTGGCCGAGGTATCCCGCTATCTGAACCGGTGTCCGCTGGAGATCGAGGAACTGCTAGCCAAGACGAAAGAGGGTTCCGACGAGCTGGTGGCCATCACCAATGAGTTCAACGAGCTTCTCTACGACGAAATCATACCGCGCCTGTTCCGCCAGCTCTACGACTTGGACGAATCGCAGCAAACCGAGGAGCACGAGGTCGATCTGATTAAGCTGCCCCCGAACGGCTACTACGAGATGTCGGCGGCGAAGGATAAGATCGTTCGGATGCACGACGAGAAGATCAACGATGAAGAGCGCGCCAAGAGCTTCCACCTCGACACCTACTGCTTCGACTCCGGCTCGGAGAACTGGCTATTCTGGGATCTGCTACGCGAGAAGCGTGTCAAAAAGCTCTACTTCACCGGAATGCTGACACACGGCCAGTCCGATTTCTTCATACAGTACATCGACCCCGATTCACGGACTGTGCGCAGCTACTACCCTGACTTCATTTTTCAACGTGAAGAAGCAGATGGCAGCCTGAAGTACGTTATCGTCGAGGTGAAGGCCGACAACCAGATCGAGGACGCTGTTGTACAGGCCAAGAAGGACTTTGCCCAGCAAATCGCGGTGGCAAGCGGGATGGAGTACCGTATCCTGAAATCATCGGATGCCGACAAGAGGCAATTTAGAGTATTACTCTAGAAATTGAATATCAGAACTTGCGTAAACCTTTCCCTAGACTGGGGAGCCTCATAGCTCCCCCGCCAACGCAATTGCCCGAAACGTTACTATCATTACGCCTCTAGGCTTCCTTCAAGAGGCTTTCAGTATTCACCTCGTCCGCAAGATTTGTTACGGGTATCAGAGCAGGACGCTCAATATGGAGCGAGGCAAAGTCAAATAGACTAGTGTCGGCAAGCTGAGAGGGCTTAACCGTCTGAAGACTGCGGAAAATATTAACCACACGATCCGGGTCTTGTGCGTCCCACTCTTCCAACATTGTTTTGGCTGCTTGGCGCTTTAAGCCTTCTTGGGAACCACACAAATTGCAGGGTATTATCGGATAGGCTCGATCCCTAGCAACCTTTTCGATATCTTTTTCACGACAATATGCAAGAGGACGGATAATGATATTCCGCTTGTCGTCGCTCAACAATTTTGGCGGCATAGCTGATAATTTAGCCTGAAAAAACATATTGAGAAACATTGTCTCAACAATGTCGTCCATGTGATGACCCAGAGCAATTTTTGTTGCCCCGATCTCTTCCGAAAAACCGTAAAGGCTGCCCCTTCTCAGGCGACTACAGAGCGCACAAGTTGTCTTTCCCTCTGGAACTTTCGCTTTGACGATAGAATAGGTATCTTTTTCCAGAATAAAGTATGGGATATTGTTTTCTTCCAAATATCTTGGAAGCACATCCTCAGGGAAGCCTGGTTGTTTTTGATCCATATTTACAGCAACAACCTCAAATTTTACTTTTGCGACTCGCTGTAAGTGCAGCAGTGCATCTAGCATTAAAAATGAGTCTTTCCCCCCACTTATCGCCGCCATAATTTTATCGCCATCCTCTATCATTTGATAATCTGAAACGGCTCTCCCTACCAAACGATATATCTTTTTAAGGCGTTTTCCAGCGTTTGTCATACTTTCGGTCTCACATTAAGTTCTTCAGGTCTTTCCTTTACGAGATCTCGAAGGTCAAGATTCGGAATAGCGGTTGCGTTGGCAAAAATACGATCAATCATTCGTAATTGTTGGGCGTTCTTTTCTTCCAAATCGCGAACTTCCTTTTCGAGGCGTGCTATGCGCTCCTGGGCATTAATATCTGACCGAGTGATGCTAGCCACAACCTCAGGAGTAACGCCGCGAAGGTCGCTTTTTCGGTTCGAATAAGCAGTGTAAATTCCTCTATAGGTACAAAGCGTTTGGCGTGTTGTTTTGATCTCCAGTTCAAGCTCAATCGCCTTCGCAAGCAGTTTCCAAGTCAGTTTGCCTTTCCAGTTGGAAATCAGTCGCTCGATACGCCGCTGGTCTTGCGCTGAGATGCTGGGTAGCGCCATTTACTCTGTCTCCGCAAGGCTGTATTTGGCCATTAATTCCTTCAAATCTCTATTGGAGCGAGGCTCGTCTGTAGCCTTTTCTTGTCTTGCAAGAGCGTTCTGCAAATCCTTATGGGAATCCGTAAGCTTGGCCAAAACTTGTGTAAGTTTCTTGGACTTAGCATCGAGGAGATTGAACTGTCGAGCTTTTTCACTGAAAGAGATCACAGTGCCGACTGGCATATCTTTCATTAGCTGGACGAGCTGAGCTAGGACTTGTGTATTAAAGTTATGGAGAACGAACCACTCCTGCATTGCACGTGAGGCACCGAGGCGATTATCATTTTTAACCGCCTCCAGGCGCCGGTGCTGGAATTGACAGTCCTTTTCGAGTGTATCGATAGCGTCACCATCTCCAGCTACATGGCAGGCATTCGGACACATGAAGCAACTCGATACAAAATCGTTCAGGTATTCGCACGGAATCACAACCAGATTCTGAGTGCAAAGACCCGTCGAAGTAACACTTGCGGGCAAGTTAAATTCCCGCGCAATTTCGTTGCTTGAGACCCAGCGAATCGGTTGGGTGGTTTCGGTCGCCTTTTTCTGAACGCCCGCCACTCTTGAACTGCGCTCAGCATGGCTGGTATGAATGTACTCGTATGTTTGCTCGCGACTTTTGCGACCCGACCAAGCTGTCAAGACTTCGTTGGGAATACCGCTTTTGTCGGCAATGGTATTCGTATAGTGACGGAGTTGATGTAGATTCAGAAAGTAGTTAGAACTGAAACCGTGACGTAGGAAAATATCACCACTTTTACCAAGCCCCCAACTAGCCATCGTTGAAAGAGAGCGCGGGGTCAGTATATGGTAGTATCCCTGCTGGCCTGGCACGCCTCCCCTTTTTCTATTAGCGCCGTTCTTAAAGAACTGATGACCTAAAACACAGAAGAGTGCAACGTCCATTTTGACGCTATTCAAATCACCAGTAGAAAAACCTGCAGGGAAGCTGGGGAATGCCTCTCTCTGCAAATCACGCACTACTTTCTCAAGCTGTCCAATAGAAATTAAACGATTCTGATTTGGGTCAAACCTCGGAGCCTGAGAAAAACTAAAATTGACTCCCAACAAACGCTCAATACCGGGTCGTTTTGCCAATCTCATCGCGTTTGATGAAATTTCATCCTCTATCTGCAGTTCGAATATGTACTTGGACTTCCAGCAGCTCTTGCGTGTGGCTAGTTTTATCGGTCTGCTTCTTTCGTACGGTGCCCCCTGATCTTCAGCGTCATGAATAAATACATGAACTTCTGTATCAACGTCATAGAAACCTAATGCGTAACCTAAAGTGAAAAGATGAGGTTTACGATTCAGGTCTATACGCACTTTTCTTTCCGGGTCGATTGGAAACCCTTTTAGTAGCTGCCCAAGTGTTTGGTCTGGCCGAGAGTAATAGGAAGCTACGATTCGACCTGGCTGACAGGCTTTTGAGAAGTAGTTTATCCCTTTCTCAACATGACCGCTAAGTGCCGAAAGAATATGGGTTCGATTGTCTTGATAGCCTTTGCTACCCGGCCAATCAAGATAAAAAACATCTGCTCGACCATCCTCTGAATAACTTTGGAGCTTCTGATTGACAAGAAGTGGCACTTCAGCCCCGGCTCGATTCGGTGATGCGCAGCAAAGCAAAACAATAAATGTAGTCAATGCATCTCGAAAACAGCCTTGTCCGGCATTTCCTTGTTTGAGACTGGTGATTGTTTTTGCATATATGTTCCCAGCAGCTCTTATGACCTCCTCATTGGCCATTTTCTCTCTGCGGGTGGCTTCGACACTGTGACCCGTCCGATCACGTTTATCCCTGATATTACGACGAACCTGATCGGATGCACGAGGCATCAGCCCTTGTCGCTCACAGAACTCAAGGAATACCACCATCCGATCAAGCCTAGTCTCCCCGAAACATTCGATGATCGTTGATCCTGTTTGTGTATGGAGGTTACCCTGCATGTTTGTGAGTAAGTATCGCGCCGCTCCGATACGTGCCTGTATCTCCGAGGCGAAAACAGAGGCATTAAACGCCTCAATCACGAAAACCTTCAACAAGTCTCCGTATGGCTCTGGCAATGCGTATTTAGGGGCTGAACCTGCCGATCCAGATCCTCTTGTGCCGTGCCTTCCGGTTAAAATCCGAGTTCTCTTGCCATTGTTTGGATCAATGTAAAACCAGACAAGATTATCGAAAGTTGCCAATTGGCCATCTAGGTTTTGGAACTGCTTGAAGGGCGCTTCATCCTTGTACTTTTGAATTAGTGCATGAGTACGGACAAGGTACTTATTCAACGCCACGTCGTACCTCCAGCACTTGATTACACACGTCTATCGTTCGCTTGATCCACGCGACCTGTTTTGTAAGCTTCTCCACACTGAGCTTTTCGACGGGCGAAAGTAGCTTTTTGCTATTGGCTGCCAGCTTCTGTTCAGCCAGCTCAAGCACTCCGGCGTGATCAGCTTCCAGAATTGGTCGAAAGTTGTTGCACCCGTAGCAGCCAATCGGTCGCCCGGTAACAGCCGAGCAAGAGTTGCAACTTTGCTTATCTCTTATGCCGCCGACGCTGTTGAACTGATGATCGAGGACCTCCGCATCTTTGCCTGAGACTCTCTCCAGTGGATCGCTGAATACAGCAGCTAAAAACTCCGATCCATCATAGAGTTCGTCGATCATCCGACGCGATCGGTAGTCAAGGTCAATGTAATGCCGAGCCGCGGGCTCAGTAACTCCTGTGATCTTTGCTAACGTCGCTGCGGTGTAGCCCGCCTGTGCGCCCCGAGTCAGCACTGTATGCCGAATTCTGTTCGACGTCACTGTGCAATCCTTCGTCCGGCTGGATTCAGCTGCAACGTATCTCATGCTCATCGCTATTGCAGATTCGTTGACATGAAATCCACGAGACTCTTGAGTAAACAGCGACCTCAAGCTCTCAATCGAGCCAATATTTTCATTGAACAAGCCAGTTAACGGGAACATCGGCATATGAGGCAAAAAATCACGCGTCTCTTCATGGGTGACCGGACAACCGCTATTTTTCAGCCAGAGCTGGACACCATGCATATAGAGCCGTTTGTAACTGGCGATTAGCTCTGAGCTTTGCGCGTTGAGAGCAACCGGGAACCTCTCTGGTGCCGTCCTCCACGATCTGCCGCTAGCCTTTGCATGAAAAAACCTTATCTGGAGTTGGTCGATGCCAATATTTCCAACTTCCTGGGATGGGTCGATTCGTTGGTCTTCAAACCCACTGCCTACTGGAATCACATCTATCCATTTGAGCATCGACAATTGTATGGGGCGACGAACAGTGATTGCCGCTAGTTTATTACTAATGGAACGGCAAATTTGGCTGAAGGATTGTGATTGGAAAAATTCGAGCGAGCGGTCTGCATTCCAGTCAATCGACTGGAGGCGCAGGTTCAAAGCGGCGCAAAAGCTATCAAACTCTTGGTGACTTAGCGCACCTCTTTTCGAATCAAATGTGAGTGTTTTTTCCTTGTCCAAGTTGGCTTTCGTGAATCCGTGGTAATCGTTGTATTGCTTGTATCCAAGTTTGCAAAGCGTGCCAAAGAATTGGTTAAGCCCCTTCTTATGAGACACCGGAAGGCCGCTCCACAGCGACCTCAACTTAATCAACGGTGGGATTCCTGATGATAGGTATAGTTTGGTATTAGATACAATTGTTGAGGTCGTACCGGCAGCCTTCGACGTCGCGTAGTGCGAATAGACCGTTAGCATGTCGCTTCTGTCTTCATCCGAAATAGCCG
Source organism: uncultured Spongiibacter sp. (assembly GCF_964011655.1). Classification (NCBI taxonomy): domain Bacteria; kingdom Pseudomonadati; phylum Pseudomonadota; class Gammaproteobacteria; order Cellvibrionales; family Spongiibacteraceae; genus Spongiibacter; species uncultured Spongiibacter sp. The sequence continues at coordinate 73,460 of NZ_CAXGPO010000009.1, forward strand.
TATTCCAGACCCAGCTCATATCAAACTTCCAACCTTTACTGGTCGTCGCGAGCAGCTGCCAAGAATCGGCGGTTACGTCAACTTTAAGGCCGCTTTGAGCGGTAATTGTGTTTGGCTCATGCGACCGCATTGCCTGTTGCAACAGGGCATTCATTTCGCACCATCCACACGATCTTGGTGGGACTGCATGATTTTCCGAACTTTCTGATAGGTTCTTCGATCGTTGTATATGTCCGACATTGCCGAGTTAGCGGACCACCCCATTGCGTACTTTCTGGCATCTTCAACCTGTTGTGATGTGAAGTTCTGATGATCGCTATTGTCATCAAAAAGGTCGTTCCACATGTGCCGCATCAAATGTGGGTGTACGCGGTAACCAAGCACCTTTGAAAGCGTGAAGAACACTTCATTGATTGATTTCGCAGCAAGAGGCTGTCCTTTTGTGCCCTTCGCATTGCTGTTACTTACAAAGACAAAGTCGTTCTCGGCTGATCCGCATATCAGTTTCCGGTCACTTTCTATGTAGAACAAAAGGGCATCCATGACCGTGGGGTTCAGCGCCGCGAGGTGAGCTTTGGTTTTTTGGTTCGGTCTTTCCAACCGTGGGTCCGATACGTCATCGCGCTCTGGATAAATCCAAAGCGCCGCACCGGAGCTGTCAGAGCGTAGATCCGATATCTTTAACTTTGCCAGTGCGCCTCGCCGAATACCCGTGTCGAGAAGTAATGTGACGACCAGGTAGTTCCGCAATCGGTTACGTTGGGTGAATGGGTTGTTAGGGGACGATGGTCGAATGATCTCAATTAACTTGCAAAAGACGTCTGGCGGAATCGCATCTTTAGTTGGGTGTCGATTCACATGCGCCTCAACGACATTCAATGAACGCTCATCTTGGAGCATCTTCATTGTTAATTTCTCGAAATTGCGTTCGAGCTTCTCACCGACGGAAAGTGGATCATGGAATTGCTCAAACAACCACGTTATATAGCTTCGAAGCCGGTTCAGTCGTCCACGCTGAGTCTCGCTGGAGACCTTGCTGGCGACAAAGTTGTTTGACGCCATGATATTCCTGAACGTTTTGCTCTCAGCGTGGGACAAGAGCGGAACCACCTTTGAGTCAAGGTCGATATCAGAGCTCAAGGCACACTGCGTATGAAAATCCGAATACTCAGCCATGCTAATCAGGTCGCCGGAGGCTATTCGGCCAGTCAGATCAATGCCCTTTCGATCAAAGTACTTGAGGATGAATAGCAGATCTCTGCCGTAACGGTGCTGTGTGCTATTTGCGTATGAACTGAGCGTATTGAGATATGCCGAAACGTACGGCTCGAACGGGCATGAATGTCCATTAACGATGGCGAAGAAGGTCTTCTTATTCCATTTGTAACGCTTCAAGGTCGCATCAAGCATTCTTGACAAATCGCACCGGGCAATAATTTTTATACGACTGTATGCTGAAGCTTACATTTTGTCAAAAATAATCAATCAACAGTGAGGGTCAACTACAAACGGAGAAAAGAGAAAAGAGAAAAACTAGGTAATACCAACAAGATTAGCATGTCGTGACAGATGCAATAACCCTAGCAGCACAGTTGGCAGCTCTCAGCCAATGTTTACAAGATATTTACCGGACATAATTTACCACCGGACAGGCAAACCATCACCCGGTCGCCCTCTTCGATCATCTGAAAATCCTCTATCGCCTGCCCGGTGTGGCGGCGAAGGCGCTTCTGCAACTTGTTAAATTCCAGCTTAGACATTGCCGGCGTCGCGGCACTCGGGGTTTCAGAAGCGGAAAACATAGCTATTGCCTGTGTATCGGTGAACGAAGACGAGCGGCGCATTATATAGAGTTGGCTAAATATCAGCCACAAAGGCTTGAAAAATTCCCCTTCCGGCGTTGGAAACGCCGCTGCGACTGGTAATCTTTGCCTTAGGTGTCTATTATTAGCGCGCCAAAATCTGCTGGCATGAGGTGTTATTTTTACACGGCCAGACCCCGGCACGGGTGCATGCCGGATTGTGTAATCCACGTCCGGTCGCACCCGCTCACAACCGGCTTAAGACCAGATCACTTACCAGAAAGGGAACGCTCCATGAAACAACCCGTTCGTGTCACCGTTACCGGTGCAGCAGGCCAGATTGGCTATGCACTGCTTTTCCGTATCGCTTCCGGCGCTATGCTGGGCGACGATCAGCCCGTCATTCTGCAACTGCTGGACATCACTCCTGCTCTGGACGCGCTGGAAGGCGTAAAAATGGAGCTTGAAGACTGTGCCTTCCCACTGCTGAGCGGTGTTGTCTGCACTGACGACCCCAATGTTGGCTTCAAGGACAGCGATTACGCCCTGCTTGTTGGCGCTCGCCCACGTGGCCCCGGCATGGAGCGCAAGGACCTGCTGGAAGCAAATGCCGCGATCTTCTCTGTTCAGGGTAAAGCGATCGACGAAAACGCCAGCAAAGATATCAAAGTACTGGTAGTCGGCAACCCTGCCAACACCAACGCTCTGATCACGCAGCGCAATGCGCCTTCTATCAACCCGCGCAACTTCACTGCAATGACTCGCCTGGACCACAACCGCGCGATGACGCAGATTGCTCAGAAAACCGGCAAAACCGTTAACGACGTAACGAACATGACCATCTGGGGCAACCACTCTGCCACTCAGTACCCGGATCTGTTCAACGCAAAAGTTGCGGGTGAAACGGCCTCTGACCTGGTTGATCAAGAATGGCTGGAGAACGACTTCATCCCAACGGTTCAGCAGCGTGGCGCAGCCATCATCAAGGCACGCGGTGCGTCTTCTGCAGCGTCAGCAGCCAATGCGGCTATCGACCACATGCGCAGCTGGGCACTGGGTACTGAAGGTGACGACTGGGTATCTATGGGCGTATACAGCGACGGTAGCTACGGCATTCAAGAAGGCCTGATCTACTCCTTCCCCTGCCGCTGCAAAGGCGGTGACTGGGAGATCGTTCAAGGCGTTGACGTCAACGATTTCAGCCGTGCGAAAATGCAGGCGACTGAGCAAGAGTTGGCTGAAGAGCGCGACGGCGTTAAGCACTTGCTGCCCTAAGGCATCGTGCCAGGCAGTAAAGAAAAAGGCGGCCTTCAGGCCGCCTTTTTTGTAAGCGCGTAAATGGAACCAGCCATCAACGGGGACATATCAATGAATAAAACCGCAGTGGTACTCGGTGGCACAGGCCTGGTTGGCAGTGCGTTGCTGGAACTCTTGGTTCACAGCCCAGCATTCTCTAACGTGCGCTGCATCAGTCGCCGGGCTCCCCACCTCGACCATCCCAAATTAACGCATTGTCACGCTGATTTTGAGCAATTGGAAAACTACGCAGAGGCGTTTCAGGGCGACTGTCTCTTTTCCTGCCTAGGGACAACGCGCAAGCAGGCGGGCTCACTGGCCGCTCAGCGTCGCGTCGACGTGGATTATCAGCTTCGCGCCGCTCAAATAGCCGCCCAACAGGGCGTGCCACACTATTTTCTTGTGTCAGCCATGGGCGCGAATGCGGATAGTCTTAGCGCCTACATGCAAATGAAGGGAGAATTAGAGAACGCGGTCATTGCGCTTAACTTCGCGAGCACCAGCATATTTCAACCGTCGCTGCTGACAGGTGCTCGCGACCAACGCCGCTGGGCAGAATCACTCTCCGCCCCGCTTATGGAAGCCGCCTGCCACCTTCCGGGCTTAAAAAACTACCGGCCGATTTCAGGCACACAACTGGCACAAGCGATGCTGGAGCGCAGCCTGGAATACACTCAAGGCCTCAAGCGCTACCGCCTTGGGGAGTGTTTTCCAAAGTCAGAGTAGCCCTCTCAGTCGGGCTCGTCGGCAAACAGCGCACTCGCGCTAAGGCCATTGCTTTCAAACATGCCCCGTAGGCTTTTTAAGGCCTCAACCTGGATCTGCCGAACCCGCTCGCGGGTCAAGCCGATCTCACGCCCGACCTCTTCCAGTGTTGCCGCCTCGTGGCCACGCAACCCAAATCGCCTTACCACCACTTCTCTTTGCTTATCGCTCAGCTCATCGAGCCAGTGGTCAATGCTGTCGGAGAGGTCATCATTTTGCAGAATTTGACTGGGGTTTAGCGCGTTGTGGTCAGCGATTGTATCCAGCAGCACTTGATCTGAGTCCTGCGCCAGGGGCACATCCACCGACGCCACACGCTCTTTTAGCCCACACAGGCGCTTGGCCTCGGCAACAGGGCGATTCAACTCCCTTGCCATCTCTTCAGGCGAGGGCATGTGGTCCAGCTTTTGGCTCAGCTCGCGCTCCGCACGCAAATAACTGTTGAGCTCTTTTACCACGTGTATCGGCAAACGAATCGTGCGGGTCTGATTCATAATCGCCCGCTCAATAGTTTGGCGAATCCACCAGGTGGCATAGGTAGAAAAACGAAAGCCGCGCTCAGGGTCAAACTTCTCAACGGCGCGAATAAGCCCCAAATTTCCCTCTTCCACCAAGTCGAGCAAAGTAAGGCCTCGATTTAGATAGCGGCGGGCAATTTTCACCACCAAGCGCAGGTTACTCTCTATCATGCGCTTGCGACCGGCCTCATCGCCTTTGCGAGCCAGGCGCGAGTAATAGACTTCTTCATCGGCAGTGAGTAACGGCGAATAGCCGATTTCGTTGAGGTATAGCTGAGTAACATCTAACTCAGCGCTGTGGCGCTTACTGCGTTTTAAGCGACTGATGCCTTTTTCAGTTGTGGATTCTTGTTGTTTTTCTATATCCGTATCTGCCACGCCCTTAACAGGCCGCGACGCTTTTCCGTTCGATTCATATACCCGCATCGTCGAATCCTTATGCAAGATTGTTATTGTTTCGACTTGGGTGACGCCCTCTTGCTCCTCCTACTCTAACGCCGCGGAAGCAGCTTCAAGGGATCAACCGGTTTTCCGTCAATTCGAACTTCAAAATGCAATTTCGCCGAGTTCGTACCGCTATCGCCAAGTTCAGCGATCGTTTGCCCAGCGTTAACGCTCTCTCCCTCTTTTACCAGCAAGCGCCGATTGTGACCGTAGGCACTTAAGTAGCGCTCTGAGTGTTTCAATATAAGCAGGTTGCCGTAACCGACCAGGCCACTGCCTGCATAAACGACAACACCACTCCTCGATGCCCTTACAGGCTCACCCATTTTACCTTTGATATCAATACCCTTGTGGGCCTGCCCGGTCGCAACAAACCCTCGCGTAAGCGGCCCCTTTACCGGCCAGCGCCATGACTCCTTCGCGGCGCTACGCGGCGGCGACGGCTTTTTCGCAATGGTCTTTTTTTGAGGCTTTATGGTTGGCGTAGGGGTTTTTACTGAGGGTGAAGAAACGGATTTCCCCGCGATTTTTTTCGGCGCGGACGGCGCAGCATAACGCTCTTTCAACATGATCGCCTGGCCGGGGAAGATGGTGTACGGCGCTCGAATGTTGTTAGCGTTCGCTAACCGTTTAACGTCGAAGCCGTAACGCCATGCGATTGAAAAAAGGGTGTCACCACGGCTGACAATATAATAGGGCGGCGGTTTTTCTGAGGGGTTGTATCGGTCAACTACCGGCGCAGCACGATGGGGAGCACTGCATGCGCCAAGCGCCAGCAACAGCACAGCCACAAGCAGCGTGTATCCTACCCTCTTCACTGACGCGGAACCTTCATAGCGAGCTTTCCAGTGGCAATTTGTCATTGGCAACGACTCATTGACCCTAAAGCGAACAAAAGATTCTTTTTATCCGCAGCAGGGTCAAGCGGGTTTTGATTATTATCAGTGATTTAAACGCCTCGGCTTATGTAAAAATAATCTTAAAAAAGTCTCAATTTCTACTGGCTACGCGTTCGAGCAAAAGGACAGTCGCGAAACCCACGGCCATCAGCAGCGCACACATCAACCACTGAGGGTCCGCCTGTTCAGCGTACTGCATGGGCAAGACATTATGCCAATCGACGCTGTGCTCATCGGTTAATAACCGCCCAGCTGAGGAAAGCTTCCACGGCCAGATCACCGCCAATGATCCCAGCAGAATCCCCGTCAGCGTAGCCAGCAACGAGCGCCGATGGGTGTGCATCAGGTAGCTAAGCAGGCGCACAAACAACATCAGGCCCGTGGCGCAACCCAACATGAACACCGCGATCATGCCAAGGTCCATCGACTTAATGGCATTGATAATGGGCTCATACATCCCCAGCAACAGCAGGATAAAACTGCCTGAAATTCCCGGCAAGATCATCGCGCATATCGCCACCGCACCCGCGCCATAAACGGTCAGCATATTCACCGGCACCTCAGCCGGGCGCAGCGCGGAGATGACCAGCGCGAAAACCAAGCCCAGTACAACAAAGCCAACAGGCTGACCCCGGCCGGGAATCTGCTGGTAGACAAACAATGCCGACGCGAGAATCAACCCAAAAAAGAAGGCTGCCAGCAACAGCGGGTGAGTAGCCAGAGCCCAGGATATCGCCCGTGCCAGCGACAACACACTGATGGCGATTCCCAGTAATAAACTCAGCAGAAAACCGCCGTTAACGTACTGCCATGCCGCCGACGGACCACGCGTGAACAGTAACTTGAGTGCCTGCAGGTTGCAGGCTTTCAAACTTTCAATGAGCTGGTCGTAAATACCGGTGATGAAGGCAACCGTTCCCCCCGAGACTCCCGGTACAATATCAGCAGCACCCATTGCCGCCCCGCGCAGCATCACGCCGGCGCTAAAGCCCTTCATACATCTTCCTTAATTGAATTTGGCAACACGTTTAGGCGACAACACCACCCACCAAGGGCACAAATAACACCGGTTCAATGCATTGCTCTTCAATGCCGTCTTCGCGGCGGTCGTAAACATATAGACTCTGCGGTTTGCCCTGTTCACCGACGGGAATAACCAGCCTGCCGCCCACCGCGAGTTGTTCTAATAACTCAGCTGGCACCACCTCTGGCGCCGCCGCCGAGAGTATCGCATCGAAGGGCCCACGCTCAGGCCAGCCCATACCGCCGTCTGCATGGCGCAAATGCACATTGTGCAGGCCCAAATGGCGAAGGCGCTTGCGCGCTTTCTCCTGCAAGGGACGGATACGCTCAACACTGAACACGCGCCCGACGTGTTGCGCCAGGATGGCTGTTTGATAGCCCGATCCTGTGCCCACTTCCAGCACGCGCTCACGCGGGCCATTGGCCAACAACAGCTCTGTCATACGGGCGACAATATAGGGCTGAGACAGGGTTTGCTGGAAGCCTATCGGCAGCGAACTGTCCTCATAGGCGCGGTGAGCCAGCGCTTCATCCAGGAAAATATGCCGCGGCGTGGCGCGAATGGTATCCAGGACTTTTTGATTGCTAATACCCTGCGCTCGCAAACGCTCAATCAGTCGATCCCGGGTACGCTGGGACGTCATCCCAATACCTTGCAAGTTAATACTGCTCACCTTTGCTCTTCTCTGTTTTATGGCCTTCAGGCGTTAATAAATTCTCTCACAAGCGCTGTAGCGAAACAGCCACTGGGCAGTGAAAACTGCAACTGCAGCTGATCATCACTTAACCACTGCCAGCATAATTCCTTTGGAACAACCCGCAGACTGCGCCGTTCCATTTTCATACCGTGGCGCAGTAAACCGTCGCACAGCGTTTTATGGGCGGAGAACACCGATTGCTCCAAGGCGTCCACCTCAGCGGTAACGCTGTGGCGCGCCACCTTGCCAAACAGCGGGCCACTGGGGTGTATATCCCCCTCGGCGATACGTTTTGCGATCCCCTCATCAGGCTCAGCCGCAAAAACACTGCCGCTGTCGCGCAAGCTATATAGCTCACCTTCTAAGGGTAATAGCCACGTTCCTGCCTGCAATCGTAATGCCAAAACCTCATTAAACAGGTAAGAGCGCGCCGAGGACAGGTAAATACTTCGCTGAAATCGCTGAGGTTTACTCTCTCCCTCAAACCAAGCGCGGCACTGCTCGATATTCGCACCCTCGTGGCCAAAGCGCTGTTCACCGAAATAGTTGGGGTAGCCGGCGCACAGTATCTTCAGACGGCGATCGATGTCATCGCGGTCACCAACCACCTCGCGCAGGCGAATCACAAAGCGATTGGCACGGTGACTGCCAGGGCGCAGTTTCTGCCGGTGCCGCCCCCAGCGCTGTACCTTCCAAAAACTGTCGCCCGATAGCTCAGCAATATCGTCCCAGTCTCGCCCCTGCTTACCCGGCAGATGAACGCAGAACCATTGCCGAGTTAAGGCATGTCGATCCTTCAATCCACTATAGGTAACGGCTTTGAGGGAAACACCGGCTAGGTCAGCGATACGGCGGGCAACATACTCGGTGTTATTGCCACGCTTCTCCACCCACAGCCAATCGAATTCACCATCGAGGCTAAATTCAACATCAAACTGTTCTTCAACTTCAAAATCCTCGGGCACGCTGCGCAGGCGTCCGCGCGCCTGAGGAGCGCCGAGATAGGTCGGCCAGTCAGGCAGCATTGGTATCACGCTCAAGCAATACAACAGCGTCAACGGCAATGCCCTCTTCCCGGCCCACGAAGCCAAGTTTTTCAGTCGTGGTTGCCTTCACGCTAATATCAGCCAGCGCCACATTCAGGACGCTCGCAAGGCGCTGACGCATCATAGGGATATGCGGGGCGAGCTTTGGCGCCTGAGCGGCGATGGTAATATCGGCATTTCCCAGTGCATAGCCTTTCTGCTTTATCAGCGCGTAGCAATGCGTTAACAGCTCAGCACTATCGGCGCCCTTGTATGCCGCATCGGTGTCGGGAAAATGCTGACCAATATCGCCCAGTGCCAAGGCACCGAGCAACGCATCGCAGAGCGCGTGAATGGCAACATCACCGTCGGAATGCGCCTCCAGCCCATGGTGGTGATCGAGCCGAATACCGCACAAAACAATGTGATCCCCGCTGCCAAAGCGATGAACATCGTAGCCGTGACCAATACGCACACTACTCATCACCGCACTCCCTCGCGCGACTGCGCCTGCAAATAGAACTCCGCCAATGCTAAATCCTCGGGATAGGTCACTTTGATATTCGCGGCACTGCCTGCCACCAGCTGTACGCTGCCGCCACAGTGTTCAATCGCAGACGCTTCGTCGGTTACCGTCAAGCGGTGCTCTCGGCAGTAGCGCAGCGAGGACACCAGCTCTCCATAGCGAAATACCTGCGGCGTTAGCGCGCGCCACAAACCGCTGCGGTCCAGGGTTTCTTCAACCTCATTGGCTTGGCCCGCTCGTTTTACGGTATCGACAATCGGCGCCGCCAACAGGCCACCGCGCTGCTGAGAAAGCGTAGCCTGAATCAGCGCCGACAAATCGGCCGACGTCAGGCAGGGCCGCGCGGCATCGTGCACCAACACCCAATCTGCATCACTGGCCTCACCGCGCAGCGTCAGCAGTGCCATCTCCACAGAGTCAGCACGTTCACTGCCGCCAACGACGGCCCGAACCCGGGAGTGATGGCTTAAGGGTAGAGACGAAAACTGCTCGTCACTGGGGTGGAGAGCAAACAACACGGCTGATATTTGAGGTTCAGCCAGCAGGGCTGATGCACTGTGTTCGATAACCGTGCGGCCAGCGAGAGGCATGTACTGCTTGGGACGCTCACTGGCAAAACGGCTGCCTCGGCCGGCCGCTGGAATAATGGCCCACAAACGCTGTGTCACGGTGAGTCTTCTATGATGAGATAAAACGTTTCGTCCTCGCGAATCAGCCCCATATCATTCCGGGCTCTCTCCTCGATACTATCGAGGTTATTCTTGAGGCTATGTACCTCGCCCAGCAGCCGATCATTGCGCTGCCGAAGCGCGGAATTGTGTTGCTGTTGATCGCCAATTTCCCGCCGCAGACTAACAATCTGCTCCCAACTGCCGCTGCCATTCCACAGGCGCAATTGCAGCGCAAGCAGTAATACCAGTAGCAGTAGCAGCAATCGGCGGCGGGTCATTGCTTATCCTTTGTCGGTGCTCAGAGACCACGCTTGCCTCTGAGCACACGTACACAGTGCGATCAGGCGCGGAACTCATCGCGACCGCGATAGGCTGCGCCGAGTTCTGCTTCAATACGAAGCAAGCGGTTGTACTTAGCAACGCGGTCAGAGCGGCACAGTGATCCGGTTTTGATCTGGCCAGCAGAGGTTGCAACCGCCAAATCGGCGATCGTGGTGTCTTCTGTCTCACCGCTGCGGTGAGAAATCACAGCCGTGTAACCGGCATCTTTTGCCATTTTGATTGCATCCAGTGTCTCGCTCAGCGAGCCGATTTGGTTGAATTTAATCAAAATTGAGTTGGCGATGTTGTTATCGATACCGCGCTTCAAGATGCTGGTATTGGTCACAAACAGGTCGTCGCCCACCAGTTGCACACGCTCACCGGTCAGCTCAGTCAATGCAGCCCAGCCGTCCCAATCGCTCTCATCCATACCGTCTTCGATAGAAATAATGGGGTAGCGCTGAGACAAGCCGTCCAGATAGGCGGCAAAGCCGGCGGCATCAAACTCTTTACCTTCGCCGCTGAGCTTGTACTTACCGTCTTTGTAAAATTCAGAGGCCGCGCAATCCAGCGCCAGAGTCACGTCTTCGCCAAGGGTGTAACCTGCGTTAGAAACCGCCTCTGCAATCACTTCCAGAGCCGCTTCGTTCGAGGGCAAGTTGGGAGCAAAACCGCCTTCATCACCCACAGCGGTGCTAAGACCACGGCCGGCAAGCACCTTTTTCAATGCATGGAAGATTTCAGCGCCAATGCGCAGCGCTTCCGCAAACGTCGGCGCCGCAACGGGCTGAATCATGAATTCCTGAATATCGACGTTGTTATCCGCGTGCTCGCCGCCATTCAAAATGTTCATCATCGGCACCGGCATGGTGTACTGGCCTTCCGTACCGTTAATTTGTGCAATGCGTTGGTAAAGCGGAATACCTTTCTCTGCCGCAACCGCCTTTGCAGCCGCCAGAGAGACTGCCAAAATCGCGTTGGCGCCAAACTTCGCTTTGTTCTCGGTACCGTCGGCGTCGATCATCGCTTTGTCGATCGCACGCTGATCTTCGGCATCCATCCCCATCAACAGATCGCGAATATCGGTATTGATATTGGCGACGGCTTTGGTCACGCCCTTACCCAGGTAGCGCGACTTATCGCCGTCACGCAGTTCGAGGGCTTCACGTGATCCCGTCGATGCACCAGAGGGAGCACAGGCACTACCTACCGCCCCAGAGGCCAACACAACGTCTGCCTCCACGGTGGGGTTACCGCGAGAATCCAGTACCTCGTATGCCTTAATGTCGACGATTTCTGCCATGGGGTGATCTCCTTCCTATAAGTCGTATCGCGACGCCGAGCGTCGTTATTGTTTTAAAAAATGAATAGGGTTTAGCGAATGTCCAGCGCCGGCAATGACTTCACAAGATCATCGACAGCTTTCATTTGCTGTAAAAACGGTTTCAGTGCAGACAGCGGCAGCGCGCTGGGGCCGTCGCATAACGCTTGATCCGGATTCGGGTGCGCCTCCAGAAACAGCCCAGCCAGCCCCTGGCTCATCCCCGCCCGACCCAGCTCCGCAACCTGGTGACGGCGGCCACCGGAGGCCGCGCCCATCGGGTCGCGACACTGCAGGGCGTGGGTAACGTCAAAAATTAACGGCGCGCCGCCACTGACTTCACGCATGGTGCGAAAACCCAGCATATCGACAACCAGGTTGTCATAACCAAAATTACTGCCGCGCTCGCACAGCATGACTTTTTCGTTGCCACACTCCGCAAATTTCTCGACGATATTCTTCATTTGCGCGGGGCTCAGGAACTGCGGCTTTTTGATATTAATCACCGCATCGGTTGCCGCCATCGCCGCAACTAAATCCGTTTGCCGGGCGAGAAAGGCTGGCAGCTGAATAACATCGCAAACCTTAGCCACCGGCGCGGCCTGATGAATTTCGTGAATGTCGGTGATCACCGGCACATTAAAGCTGCGCTTGATCTCTTCAAAGATTTTTAAGCCTTCATCCATACCGGGGCCGCGGTAAGAATGAATGGAAGATCGATTGGCTTTATCGAAAGACGCCTTGAAAACATAAGGAATACCCAGCTCGGCGCACACCTCCACGTAGGCCTCCGCCACGCGCATTGCCAAGTCTCGCGACTCCAGTACATTCATACCACCGAAAAGCACGAAGGGCAGATCATTGCCCACATCCAAGCCAGCAACGTTGAGATGTTTATCCTGCATAGGGAACTCCGCTTGCAAGGCGGCGCGCATCCCGCACCACCATGTTTTTAGTTAGGGGCGCGGGCGCGATCATTACGCCTGCTGGTGCTTCAGGGCAGCACGCACGAAACCGGTGAACAACGGGTGACCGTCGCGCGGTGTCGAGGTAAATTCCGGGTGGAACTGGCAGGCGACAAACCAGGGGTGGTCCGCCACTTCAACCACTTCGACCAAGCTCTTATCGGCCGACCAGCCACCAATGCGCAGGCCATTATCCTGCAGAGCCTGAACGTAATTATTATTCACCTCATAGCGGTGGCGATGACGCTCGGTAATTTGCGCGGCGCCGTATATCTCCTTCGCCAACGAGCCGTCGCTGAGGTGGCACATCTGAGCACCCAAGCGCATGGTTCCCCCCAGGTCGGATTCAGCGTCACGCTGCTCCGTTTCACCTTCAGAGGTCACCCATTCAGTGATCAGACCAACAACCGGATTGGCGCCATCTTCAACGAATTCACTGCTGTTGGCATCGCTGATACCCAGGACATTGCGCGCGAATTCAATAACGGCAACTTGCATACCCAGGCAGATGCCCAAGTAGGGAATGTTATTTTCGCGGGCGTACTGCACAGTGCGAATTTTACCTTCGACGCCGCGATTACCAAATCCACCCGGTACAAGAATACCGTCGACATCCTTCAGCGCATCAACACCTTCGGTCTCGATGGTTTCGGAGTCGATATAGCGCACATTGACCTTGGTGCGCGTGTGAATACCGGCGTGCTTCAGAGCCTCGTTCAGCGACTTATACGCGTCGAGCAGCTCCATATACTTGCCCACCATCGCAATGGTCAGGCTCTGATCCTGATGCAAGTCACCGTCGATAACGCTATCCCACTCCGACAGGTCGGCCTGAGGGCAATCGAGGCCAAAGCGCTCAACCACTAAGTCGTCCAGGCCTTCCGCAGACAGCAGCGAGGGAATACGGTAGATGGAATCCACATCGCGCAAAGGAATAACCGCGCGCGACTCCACATTGGTAAACAGTGCAATCTTGTGACGGCTGCTGAGGTCGATTTCGTGATCTGAGCGACAAAGCAATACGTCTGGCTGCAGACCAATAGAGCGCAATTCCTTCACCGAGTGCTGAGTTGGCTTGGTTTTGGTCTCACCGGCTGTCGCGATATAAGGCACCAGCGTCAGGTGCATCAGCATCGCGCGCTTGGCCCCGAGCTCTATTTTCAGCTGACGAGCTGCTTCGAAGAACGGCAGGCCTTCAATATCACCAACGGTGCCGCCTATTTCGACAATGGCGACATCTGCATCACCAGCACCCGCAATGACGCGGCGCTTGATCTCGTCGGTAACATGGGGGATCACCTGCACCGTGCCACCCAGGTAGTCGCCGCGGCGCTCCTTGCGCAATACGGTTTCGTAAACGCGGCCGGTGGTGAAATTATTACGCTTGTTCATTTTTGCACGAACAAAACGCTCGTAGTGGCCAAGATCCAGGTCGGTCTCTGCGCCATCTTCAGTTACGAACACCTCGCCGTGTTGAAACGGGCTCATGGTGCCTGGATCCACGTTGATGTAGGGGTCCAATTTCAGCAGGGTTACTTTCAGCCCACGCGCTTCGAGAATCGCCCCGAGCGATGCAGAGGCAATACCTTTGCCAAGAGAAGAAACAACGCCGCCAGTGACGAAGATGAAACGCGCCATGTGATGCCTATATATCGAGCTAGTAAGGGTGCAGGACTCAAAAAAGCGATGCTTTAAAGGCCCCTATATGATGGGCGCTCAGTTTAACAGCATGGATCGACCTAGACAATGAAATTAGGCCTCTGAGCCAGGCGTATGCTCTGTTATACTGCCCGGCTAATTGCTTGCACATTCAAGGTCTTAGTTCTATGCAACCCATGTTGAATATCGCCCTGCGCGCCGCGCGCAAGGCCGGTGATCTGGTCGCCCGCGCCGCCGAGCAGATTGACCGCCTGAAAATTGAATCAAAGGGCGAGAATGATTTTGTTACCGAAATCGACCGCAAGGCCGAACAGGAAATCATCTACCACCTCCAAAAAGCCTACCCCGAGCATCGCTTTCTCGGTGAAGAGAGCGGCGAAACCGGTAACCCCGACAGCGATTACTTGTGGATTATCGACCCCATCGATGGCACCACGAACTTCGTGCGCGGCATCCCGCACTACTGCATCTCGATCGCCTGCCTTCATCAAGGGCAGATTGAGCACGCCGTTGTCCTGGACCCGATCCGCCGCGAAGAATTTACCGCCAGCCGTGGCCGCGGCGCCCAGTTAAATGGTCGTCGAGTCCGCGTGACAATGGCCGCCAGCCTGGAAGGCACCCTGATCGGTACCGGCATTCCATTTAAGTCGCGCAGTGAACAGCATATCGCTGCTTACATGAAGAGCCTGGAAGCCGTCGCGCGCGAAACCGCGGGAATCCGCCGCGCGGGTTCAGCTGCTCTCGACCTGGCCTATGTTGCGGCAGGTCGCCTGGATGGCTTCTGGGAAATCGGCCTGAGCAAGTGGGATATTGCTGCTGGCGTGCTGTTGGTTCGCGAGGCCGGTGGTCTGATTAGCGACTTCCAAGGCGGTGGCAACTATCTGGAGAGCGGCAACATCGTGGCCGCCAATCCGAAGTGCTTAAAAGGCTTGCTGCAGGCAGTGAAACCGCCGCTTGAGCACATTCGCTAGTCGCTACTAGCCATTTGTAAAAACCAAAAAGGGCGCTACATGCGCCCTTTTTTTTGCCGTAAATACCGCGATATTGCTACGGCAATTCGTCCAGCTCGGCGCCCTCTTTCTCCGGCACCATCAAATCCTCTGGACTGATCTTCATTGCCACCAACAAGCTCGCAACAATAAATACCGACGAATAGGTACCCACACCCACACCGACCAGCAATGCCAGTGCAAAGCTATGGATCATTTCACCACCCACCAGCGCCAGAGCCACCAGCACCATCAAGGTGGTACCCGAGGTCACCAACGTACGGCCAAGCGTATCGGTAAGCGAGATATTGACGATATCCACCGGGGAGTATCCGCGCATACCACGCAGATTCTCGCGAATCCGGTCGGCAACAACAATGGAGTCATTCAAGGAATAACCGATAACCGCCAGTACGGCCGCCAAGACCGTTAAGTCGAAATCCCAACCGACCAGCGAAAACACGCCCAAGGTGATGACCACATCGTGCGCCAATGCCAATACAGCGCCAAAGGCAAACTTCATCTGGAAGCGCATTGCCACGTAAATCAGCACCACAATCAGCGCCAGCAATACTGCCAGGCCACCTTGTTCACGCAGCTCCTCACCGACCTGTGGGCCAACAAACTCAATACGGCGAAGCTCTACGTCGTAAGGGCTGTCCGCGCGCAGCGCCGACAACACTTGCTCGCCCAGCGTGGGGCTCAAGCCCTGGGGCAGTCGCACGAGAACATCGGTATCGGAGCCAAAATTGACAACGATGGCACTCTCAAAGCCATTGGTTTCCAGCGTATTGCGCACCTCTTGCAGGGGCACCGATTCTTCGTAGATCACTTCGATCAATGTGCCGCCGGTGAAGTCCAAACCGAAGTTCAGGCCCTTCACGGCGATCAACAATATGGAGGCAAGCACGGCCGCCAACGAGAATGCCGCCGCCACTTTGCGGGCACTCATAAAACGGATAAATTTCTTTTCCTCTGACATGGGCCCTTCCTTATATTGCCAGTTTGCTGACACGGCGGCGGCCGTAGATCAGATTCACAATTGCACGCGTTCCCATGATCGCTGTGAACATCGACGTCACAATGCCCAGTGACAGGGTTACGGCAAAGCCGCGCACTGGGCCAGTGCCCACCGCATAGAGGATCACCGCCACCAGCAGGGTGGTAATATTGGCGTCCATGATTGTGACAAAGGCTCGGCCGTAGCCCGCATTAATGGCGTGTTGCGGCGATGCCCCTTCGGCAATTTCCTCCCGTATTCGCGAGAAGATCAACACATTGGCATCCACCGCCATACCCACGGTAAGGACGATACCCGCAATACCCGGCAGGGTTAGCGTTGCGCCCAGCAGCGACATGGCGCCGACAAGCAATACAATGTTAAAAGCCAGCGCCACCACGGCGATAATGCCGAACACGCGGTAGTAAACCAGCATGAATAGCGCTACCGCAGCGAGACCGATCTGCACCGACAACAGGCCTTTAGAGATATTCTCTGCCCCGAGTGATGGACCTACCGTCCGCTCTTCAACAAAATCGATCGGCGCGGCCAGGGCACCTGCGCGGAGCAACAGCGCCAGTTCAGTAGCCTCACCGGGCGCATCGAGGCCAGTAATACGGAACTGGACGCCCAGGGCATCGCGAATGGTTGCCAGAGAAATGATTTTTTTCTCGTCGTAGGGAACACGAACAACCTGCTCTTCCCCAGCGGCATTGGTTTCATAACGCGTGCGGCTCTTGCGCTCAATAAACAGCACACCCAAACGGCGGTTGATATTGTGGCGGGTAACACGGTGCATCAATGCGCCGCCCTCGCTGTCCAGGGTAATGCTTACCTGAGGCATGCCGTTTTCATCGAAGCTGGCTTGAGCGTTGGCAACACGCTCACCGGTGATCACCACTTCGCGCTCCAACCAGGCGTTGGGCTCACCGCGACCGGGGTTGCGGAAATTAAATTGTTCCCGATCAGAGGGCTCGGCGTCGTAGCGCGCCTCAAGCCGGAACTCCAGGTTCGCCGTTTTACCCAAAATTCGCTTGGCCTCTGCGGTATCCTGAATGCCGGGTAATTCCACAACAATGCGGTTGCGCCCCTGACGCTGAACCAAGGGCTCTGATACACCCAATTCATTGACGCGGTTGCGCAGCGTGGTCAGGTTTTGACCCACGGCGTAGTCTTCAATCTCTTTGCGTTTGGTTTCAGAAAGCAGCGCCTCGAGATAAAACGCCTCCTCCCCTTCCGGGGCTGAAACGCGCTGGGCGGTAAGCTCGGTATATTCCTTGCGAATCACACTTAAGGCTTTGTCGCGATTCTCTTCACTGCTGAATTTACCGCGAATAATGCCCTGCTCACCCAAACGCACAAAGCCGCGAATACGCTCTTCACGCAGCTTCTTTTTAATGCCGGTGCTGTAATGCTCCAGGCGGGTAGCAATGGCCGCGTCGGTGTCGACTTCAAGCAAAAAATGCACACCACCACTGAGGTCAAGCCCCAGCTTCATTGCACCGGCCCCGAGTCCGCTCAGCCAGTCAGGCGTGTTTGAGGCCATATTGAGGGCGACCACATAGCCATCACCC
Organism: uncultured Spongiibacter sp.; assembly: GCF_964011655.1. Taxonomy (NCBI): domain Bacteria; kingdom Pseudomonadati; phylum Pseudomonadota; class Gammaproteobacteria; order Cellvibrionales; family Spongiibacteraceae; genus Spongiibacter; species uncultured Spongiibacter sp. Next base: position 90,956 of record NZ_CAXGPO010000009.1, read on the forward strand.
AAGGCGCGCTGAATTAATTTCTGCGCGTGGAGCTGGTCGTCAGCATGGCGGAGCCGCACCAAACCACTTTTGCCAGTGGTATCGGCTTCAGCGCCAAAATGGTCGATATCGGCCGCCGTCAACGCCGCCGTGATTTTATCGATTTCCCGGGCAGAAATTTGCGTACCGCTGCTTTCACCAGAGATCTGTACCGCAGGGTCTGGCCGGTACAAATTCGGCGAGGCATACAGCAAACCAATCCCCAGAACCGCCACGATAAGCAGGTTCTTCCACAGGGGGTATTTATTGAGCATTGTTATCCACCAAAACCACCGCAACGGCGGTATCCATTTTTATAAATTTGATCGCCGGCTAATCAACCCACACCCGCGCATTGCGGAACATACGCATCCAACCGCTATCTTCACCCTGATCTGCAGGTGCCCAGCTGTTGGTAACGCTGCGGAATACGCGCTCCGGATGCGGCATCATAATGGTGACACGGCCGTCATTGGAGCTCACGCCGGTAATACCCTGAGGCGAACCATTGGGGTTCGCCGGATACTGCTCGGTAAGTTCACCAGCATTATTCACATAGCGCAGTGCGACATTCCCCGACGCCGCCATCGCCTGAAGCTGCTCAGCTTTCGCAAACTCAGCACGGCCCTCGCCGTGCGCGACCGCTACCGGCAGGCGCGAACCGGCCATACCGCTTAACAATATGGAGGGCGATTCGGGAATTTCAACCATTGCCACCCGCGCCTCAAACTGTTCTGAGCGGTTGCGCACAAAATGCGGCCAGTGCTCGGCACCGGGAATCAGCGAGTGCAAATTCGACATCATCTGACAGCCGTTACACACGCCCAGCGCGAAGCTGTCCTGGCGGTTGAAAAACTGCTGGAACACATCCCGCGCACGGGCATTGAACAAAATACTCTTCGCCCAGCCTTCGCCCGCACCCAGCACATCGCCGTAGGAGAAACCGCCACAAGCCGCCAAGCCTTTAAACTCGGCAAGGTCGAGGCGACCGCTGAGAATGTCACTCATGTGAACATCGACGGCGGCAAAGCCTGCGCGGTCAAAGGCCGCGGCCATTTCCATTTGGCCATTGACGCCCTGCTCACGCAGCACCGCCAGCTTGGGCCGCTCACCTCGCTGAATATAGGGCGCAGCGATGTCTTGCTGAGGATCGAAACTCAGATCGACAAATAAGCCGGTGTCGTCCTCGCGCAAGGCGTCAAATTCCTGCTCGGCGCACTCGGGGTTATCGCGCAGGGCCTGCATACGGTAGCTCAACTCCGCCCAGCGACGGTGCAACGCCAACCGGTCTGCCAGCAGAATCTCGTCGCCGTTTAGCGACACCTTAATCTGGCTGCCCAGAACAGGCACACCAATATCCTGAACCAAATCACTGAGGCCGTAATCGGCAAACAGCGCCATCACCGCCGCCAAATCACTGCGGCGCACCTGAATCACGGCGCCCGCTTCTTCGGCAAACAGCTCAGCTTGCGGCGTCGCAGAACCTTGCAACGCAATATCCAAACCGCAGTGTCCGGCGAAGGCCATTTCCAACAGGGTAATCAGCAAACCGCCATCAGAGCGATCGTGGTAAGCCAGAATATGGCCTGACTCCAATAAGGCCTGGGTGGCATTGAAGAAGGCTTTCAACAGTGCGGGATCATCGATATCCGGCGCATCATTGCCCAGCTCGCCGCAAACTTGCGCCAGGCAAGACCCGGCCATGCGACGTTGCCCGGCGCCCAGATCGATGGCCAGCAGCACGCTGTCCTGCTTGGCATCCAGGACCGGCGTCACGGTCTTGCGCACGTCGACCACCGGCGCAAAAGCGGAAATTACCAGCGACATCGGCGCGGTAACGGCCTTGTCTTCACCGTCGTCCTGCCATGCGGTGCGCATCGACATACTGTCTTTACCCACGGGGATAGTCAGCCCCAAGGCTGGGCAAAACTCCATGCCAACCGCTTGCACTGTGTCGTACAGGCGCGCGTCCTCGTCGCCGTGACCCGCTGCGCACATCCAGTTTGCTGACAGTTTGATATCCGACAACCGAGCAATGCGCGTCGCCGCAATATTGGTAATCGCTTCCGCCACCGCCATGCGACCCGATGCCGGCGCATTCACCAGGGCCAGCGGCGTGCGCTCGCCCATCGACATCGCCTCACCCGCGGTGCTGTCGTAACTCACCGTGGTCACCGCGCAGTCGGCCACAGGCACCTGCCAGGGGCCAACCATTTGGTCTCGATGAACCATGCCGGTAACCGAGCGGTCACCGATGGTGATCAGGAAGTTCTTGCTGGCAATCGCTGGCAAGCACAGCAGGCGGTCCAGCGACTCTTCAACACTCAGCGCACAGTCGAATGCGGGCTGAACCACGTCACTGCGCTGCGCTTCTCGGTGCATTTTCGGGGGTTTGCCGAACAGTACCGACATCGGCAAATCAACGGGATTGTTATCAAAGTGACGGTCGCCGACGCGCAGTGTTTTGTCTTCGGTCGATTCGCCCACGACCGCATACGGGGCGCGCTCGCGCTCGCAAATGCTTTCGAAGGTCGCCAGGTTTTCCGGCGCAATGGCAATAACATAGCGCTCCTGAGACTCGTTACACCAAATCTCCAATGGCGACATACCCGGCTCGTCATTGGGGACTTCGCGCAGCTCAAAATTACCGCCGCAGCCTCCGTCTTTCACCAGCTCAGGAAAAGCGTTGGACAGGCCGCCAGCGCCCACATCGTGAATAAAGGCGATGGGGTTATTCTCGCCAAGTGCCCAGCAGCGGTCGATCACCTCCTGGCAACGACGCTCTATTTCGGGGTTTTGACGCTGCACGGAAGCGAAGTCCAGATCGGCACTGGAGGAGCCAGAACTCATCGACGAGGCCGCACCGCCGCCCAGGCCAATCAACATTGCCGGGCCACCCAGGGCGATCAGCTTGTAACCGGCTGGGAATTCGTCTTTGACGACATGCTCGGCCTTAATATTGCCGTATCCGCCCGCCAACATAATCGGCTTGTGGTAGCCGCGGCGCTCTTCGCCCTCAGCGGTAACAATATTCTGCTCGTAACTGCGGAAATAGCCGCACAAGTTAGGGCGGCCAAATTCATTATTGAATGCCGCGCCACCAATTGGGCCCTCAATCATAATATCCAGGGCCGAGACAATGCGCTCTGGCTTGCCGTAATCCTGCTCCCACGCCTGCTCAAAGCCGGGCACCTGCAAGTTAGACACGGTAAAACCGGTCAGGCCGACTTTGGGCTTGGAGCCACGACCCACCGCGCCCTCATCGCGAATCTCGCCGCCCGCACCGGTGCCGGCACCGGAGAATGGTGCAATTGCCGTAGGGTGATTGTGCGTCTCCACCTTCATTAGCAGGTGAATATCTTCGTGATGGAATTGGTACTCCGCCGTTACCGGGTCGGGATAAAAACGCCCACCAGGGCTACCCACCACAACCGCGGCATTATCCGAATAGGCGCTGAGTACATTCTCGCCGCCCAATTCGTTGGTGTTTTTGATCATCGCGAACAGCGACTTGTCTTGCGGCTTACCGTCAATCGTCCAACTCGCGTTGAAAATTTTGTGACGGCAGTGCTCAGAGTTGGCCTGCGCGAACATCATCAGTTCAACATCGCTGGGGTTGCGCTGCAGTTCTTTGAAGCTATCGACCAAGTAGTCAATCTCATCCTCGGCCAACGCCAGGCCCAGCTCGGCATTCGCCGCCAGCAGAGCCTCGCGCCCACCGGCAAGCACGTCTACGCGCTGCATCGGTTTGGGGGAATGCTGACTAAACAATTGCGCGGCGGCGGGCACCGAGTCTAAAACCACTTCCACCATCCGGTCGTGAATAGCCGCCGCCACCGTCGCGCGCTGACTTTCACTAAGCGGTTGCTCACTTTCCAGCCGGTAAAGAACACCTCGCTCCAGGCGGCGTAGCGTCGTCAAGCCGCTGATATGGGCAATATCACTGGCCTTGCTCGACCAGGGCGATATCGTGCCCGGGCGCGGCACAACAAAAAACTCACTGCCGCTTAATTCAGCCGGCGCCGCGCCTGAGCCGGGCCCATACTGCAGCAATTGCTCAAGTATTGTCTGCTGTTCATGACTGAGTTCACCCTCCACGTCGGCCAAGTGCACAAACTGCGCACTGAGCGCCTGTAGCTCCGGAATCGCGGTGCGCAGGGTGGTCAGCAGTTTTTCAATACGGAATTCAGAAAGCGCCGCAGCGCCGGGAACGATCAGCATGCAGGTCTAGAACCTCGGTCGACGGGAATAAAGGCCGACATTGTACAGGAATCGCAAGGGAAAATTCAGGCTTATGGTGTGAACTCTGCAAGCCCGATACAATGATTAAATAATTCTGCGGAGCACAGCGATTGAGGAACACAAAAAACAGTCATTCGTGGCCCTTTCGACGCCTGGGCGTCTGGCTACTACTGCTGTTTTGCGGCGCGTGCTCTCCCCCGCAAGATGCCCTGGACACCATCCGCGAGGAAGGCGTTCTGCGCGTATTGACCCGCAACGGCCCAACCACCTACTACGAAAGCCAGGGCAACCCCAGCGGTTTTGAATACCATTTAGTTAAAGATTTCGCCGACTACCTGAATGTCGAGCTGGAAATGATCCCGGTGGTCAGCCTGGACGAGCTATTTGAAAACCTCCACGAAGGTCGCGCCAATCTCGCCGCAGCTGGACTCAGCATTACCCCGGAGCGCAGCGCCGCACTGCAATTCGGCCCCAGCTACATGAGCGTAAAACAGCTATTTATCTACAACCGCACGCTTACCGACAAGCCCGCCGATTACGCCGCCCTGCCCGACTTGCGCATTCGCGTGCTGGGTAACAGCTCACACGCCGAAGTGCTGCGGGAATTGCGCGAGCAGTACCCGTCATTAACGTGGAGCGAAAGCCGCGACCAGGAAACCATCGACCTACTTGAGCAACTGCAGCAAGGTGAGATTGATATCACCATGGTCGACGCCAACGAATTTCACGCAAACCGGGCCTTCTACCCCGATTTCCGAATCGCCATGAGCGCGGGCAAACCGGGCAAGCTGGCCTGGGCACTTAGCAAGAATGCAGACAACACCGCCCTCCAGCAAGCGCTTGAAACATTCTTTGAAGAGATCAAGGCAAACGGCGAGCTGGACCGGCTGATCGATCGCTTTTTTACCTTTAATGAGCGCCAGTCGTTTATTCGCACACAGACCTTTCTCAAGATGAAAGAGCAGCGCCTACCCAGCTATAAAGGCCTGATCGAGCAGGTCGCCATAGAATACGATATGGACTGGCGCTTTCTCGCCGCCATCAGCTACCAGGAATCCTTCTGGAACCCCAAAGCAAAATCCCCAACCGGGGTGAGGGGCATGATGATGCTCACCCGCCCCACGGCCAAAGAGTTGGGCGTGGACAATCGCCTGGACCCACTGCAGAGCCTGCGTGGCGGCGCGCGCTACTACAAGAAACTGTATACCCGTCTGCCCAGCGGCATCGAGCCGCCGGACCGCAGCTGGTTTGCGCTGGCAGCCTACAACATTGGACTGGGGCACCTGGAAGATGCCCGCATACTCACCGAAAAAGGCGGCGGCAACCCGAACCTGTGGAGCGATGTTAAAGAACCCCTGCCACTACTGCGACAACGAAAGTGGTACAAACAAACCCGCTATGGCTATGCCCGGGGCGATGAGCCGGTGCGTTATGTGGAGAATATACGCCGCTATTATTCCCTGTTGACCTGGGACGAACTGAATCGCTACCGCGTGCCGCCGCCGCGTATTGTCTCCGACTATTTACCGGAATCGCTGAACCGGGGTTTGGACGCGCTCTAAGCCGTAGCGATCAGGCTCCCCCTGAAGAAAGAACGCTCACACAAAAAAGCCGGCATATGCCGGCTTTTTATCGAACGAGATTGATACGCGTCGACTAGCAGCCCTTCCACTGCGGAGGACGCTTTTCGGCGAAGGCAGTCGCGCCCTCAATAGCGTCCTTGCTGGCAAAGACTGGCAATGCGATATCATTTTGTTTTTTGAACATGTCTTCCGATGACCACTCTTCCGACTCGTTCATAATCTGCTTACTGGCCAATACCGCCATCGGCCCGTTGGCAGCAATTTTATCGGCCAGCTCGCGCGCTGCAGCCAGCGCCGTCCCCGCCTCTACCACGCGGTTTATCAGGCCAAGGTCATACGCGCGCTGAGCGTCGATGGCATCGCCGGTCAGGGCCAACTCCATCGCCACCCGGCGAGGAATTTGCCGAGGCAGCTTTAACAAGCCACCCGCCCCGGCAACCAGCCCGCGCTTCACTTCGGGAATACCAAACTTGGCGTTACCGGCGCTCACGATCATGTCGCAGCTAATCGCCAGCTCAAAACCGCCCGCTAACGCGAAGCCCTCGACAGCGGCGATAAGCGGCTTGCGCGGCGGCGCTTCAACAAGCCCGGCAAAACCGCGGCCTTCAATAATGGGCAGCTCGCCGGTGACGAAGGCTTTCAGGTCCATACCGGAACAAAAGGTTCCCTCCGCGCCGGTGAGTATCGCAGCGCGAATCTCATCATTGCTGTCCAGCTCTTCCATTGCGGCGGCAATCCCTTTGGCAACGGCCAAATTGACCGAATTTTTTGCCTCCGGGCGGTTGATGGTGATCAGCATCACCCCATCTTCAACCGCAACGATAACTTCATTGGCCATAATCCACTCCCTTTCAATCGTTATTATGTGCACGCATGCTGTGCTTGCTACTTACCCTTGAATACCGGCTGGCGCTTTTCCAAAAAGGCGCCGATGGCCTCTGCTGCATCTTCACTGCCAAGGCAGGTGTTTTGCGAGCGCGCTTCCGACATAAACGTTTGCTGAAAACTCTGCGCCGCCGCGCCGCGCAACAGTGCCTTGGTCTCGCGCAGTGCAATCGGCGCTCGCTCGGCCAGCGCTGCCGCCCACGACTGTGCGTCGCTCAAAACCTTGTCGGCGGTCGCCAGCTTGTTCACCAAACCGAGCTCCAGGCACTGGGCCGCATCCAGTCGCCCGCCTTCAGCAATAAAAGCAAAGGCGCGCTGATAGCCCATGCCGCGCAATAAATTCCAGCTGGCACCGCCGTCGGGCACCAAGCCAATATTGGTAAATGCCATCACCATGCTGCCGCTGTCGGCCATCACCGACAGGTCGCAGTGCATGGCCAGCGCCGCGCCAATGCCAGCCATTACGCCGGGCACTGCCGCAATAACGGTCTGCTCCATTGAGGCGATCATGGTGAAAATAGGCAGGTACTCATCGAGCAGCTGCCGCTCGACACTCTGACCGGGGCCCGGGCCTTCAGACAAATCTGCACCCGAGGAAAACCCGCGCCCTTGAGCGCCAAGTACCACCACGCGTATGGCGCTGTTCTGGCTGACTTCTTGTAACGCTGCCAGCAAGTCACTGCGCATTTCACGGGTGAAGGCATTGAGCGAGTCGGGGCGATTTAGAAGGATGGTGGCTACCGCCCCCTCGCTACTCAACATTACGGTTTGTCGGTCTGTCATGAATCTCTCCTGATAGGGCTGGGGTCGCCATCGTTGCGACCCACGGCACTCACGCTCCCTGCTCTACCACCTGAACGCCCATTTGCGCCAGGGGGGCAGTCATACCACCAAGCTGTTTTGCCTTGTCGTTGGAGGCATTGCCGTCGAGGGCGCGTTTATAAACACCCTGCAAAATGGCACTGAGGCGAAAGAATGAAAAGGCCAGGTAGAATACCCAATCATCAATGGCACTGATACCGCGGCGCTCACAGTAGCGGCGCACATAGTCTTTTTCGCTGGGAATACCCAGTGCTTCGCGGTCCACATCCCCCAAGCCGGGAATTGCGGCACTGCCAGGCAGGCGCCACTGCATGCACTGGTAGGCGAGGTCTGCATAAGGGTGGCCCAGGGTCGATAGCTCCCAATCCAGCAGCGCGATAATATCGGTGCCGCCCTTGGCGAACATCATATTGTCCAGCCGGAAATCGCCGTGCACCAAACACACCTGGCCGTCATCCTCGGGCAAATTCGCCTCCAGATAACTGATGAGGGTTTCCACCGGCTCCAGGCGCTGGGTTTCACTGGCCCGATACTGCTTGGTCCAGCGATCCAGTTGCCGGGCAAAGTAGCTGCCGGGCTTGCCGTAGTCCGACAGACCAACAGCGTCGACATCAACATTGTGCAAATCAGCGAGGAGCTGATTCATATTGTCGTACATCGCGCTGCGGCGCTCAGGGTCGAGCTCCGGCAGCGCGGCGTTCCAGTATATGTCGCCGTCGAGGTAGTCCATCAAATAAAACATGGAGCCAATCACCTGCTCATCCTCGCAGAGAATGCGCATGGTCGGCACAGGCACCTTGCTGCCGGCCAGCGCCGACATCACGGTAAACTCGCGATCCACGGCGTGTGCAGATTTAAGCAGCTTCCCCGGCGGCTTGCGGCGCAACACATAGGCACCACTTTCCGCATCAATGCGGTAGGTGGGGTTGGACTGCCCACCGGGAAATTTTTCTGCGGTAAGTGGCCCGGAAAACCCATCGATGGATGTTTCCAGATAGGCGCATAGCGCGTCGGTATCGAGATCAAAAGCTGCCATATTCCCTCCTTTTTATGCCTCACCGCTAAAGCGGTTGATAATCTGCTTGCCCAGCGCCATTTGGTGTACCTGATCCGGGCCGTCAGCCTGGCGGCACCAGCGCGCATAATTGAAGGCCTCAGCCATCATATAGTCTTCGGTAAAGCCGCCCGCACCGTGCAATTGCATGCAGCGATCGATCACCGTTTGCACCAGCAAGGGCACCGTGGTTTTCGTTGCGGCAATCATATCCACTGTTGCCATGGGGCCCTGCTCGTCGATCAGTTTGCAGGTTTTTAAAATTAGCAGGCGCGCCATTTCTATTTCAGAGAAGCTGCGCGAAATATCCTCGCGAACCGACTGATGGCGGCTCAGCGTGCGGCCAAAGGTGGTTCGCGATACCGCGCGCTGACAGGCCAGCTCCAGGGAGCGTTGGGCGGCGCCGATCAACCGCATACAGTGGTGCATACGCCCGGGCGCTAGACGCCCCTGGGCAATTTCAAAGCCGCGACCCTCACCCAGCAACACATTCTCCAGGGGCACGCGCACATCAGTAAAGCGCATCTCGGCGTGGCCAACCGGCGCATCATCGTAACCGAAGGTTGTCAGCGGGCGAATAATCTCCATACCCGGCGTGCCTTTGGGCACCAGCACTTGTGTCTGCTGCTTGTGCCGACTGGGGTTATCGGGGTCAGATTTACCCATCACAATAAAAATTTGGGTACGCTCGTTCATCGCCCCGGTAATAAACCACTTGCGACCATTGAGCACCCATTCGTCGCCGTCTTTTTCGATGCGCAGCTCAATATTGGTCGCATCACTGGACGCCACCTGCGGCTCCGTCATGGCGTAGGACGAGCGAATATCCCCTGCCAACAGCGGCGTTAACCAGCGCTCGCGCTGCGCATCCGTGGCGTATTTCATTAACACTTCCATATTGCCGGTGTCCGGCGCGCTGCAGTTAAAGACTTCTGCCGCCCACAGCACTCGCCCCATTTCCTCACACAGGGGGGCGTAGTCCAAAAAGCTCAGACCGCCGCACTCGCTGTATTGGCCGTACTCTTCCGGCACAAACAAATTCCATAGCCCGGCCACCTTGGCCTTGGCTTTTAGCTCGTCCATCAGTGGCATCGGCGCATAGCGATTACTGGCCTCGGCCAGCTGCTCGGCGTAGGCCTTCTCGTTCGGGTAGATATGCGCGTCCATAAAGTCTTTTAAACGCGCCAGCAGATCTTGCGCTTTAGCAGAGGGTCGTAAATCCATCATATTCTCCTTGGGCCGCAGCCCTGGCCAATGCGGTGTAGGTAATTAGGTATAGGTAATTAAGTGGCGGTCCTGCGGGCGCTCCAAATGGGGAACGCCATTGAAGCTGTTTAGCTGGAAGCTGCCCGCCTTGCAGAAGTACTGACTGATGCCGGTATTTTTCGCCTGCAAATTCAACTGGATCATGGTGTTCACATCCAAGGTGAGCACCTCGCGCAATATCGCACTGCTCGCCCCACCGGAGGTCACCACCAATACGCGGCCGCGCTGGCTGCCAATTTCCATCATGGTGTCTCGCACCCGCTGTTCAAACTGTTGCCAGCTTTCGCTGACGCCCGCTATTTCATCCCGGCTCCATGCCAGCAGTGCGCGGCGCAGTAAGCGGTAAAAATCGCGGGCGTCGTTCAGGTCAATGTCGTCGTCGAGGCTGGGTAAATACGCATCAACCAAGGAGTGGAAGTCATATTCGTTTAACCCCGGCAATACGGTGGCCTCGGGTGTCGTGGCCAACACATCCTTCACGCCGGCCAGCGTTTCGCGGTGGCGGCGCATACTGCCGGTATAGACCGCATCAAAATGCAGATCGCGGCCGTGGCAGTATTCGCCCAGCAAACGCGACTGCTCCCAGCCAACCTCGGTTAAGCGGTCGTAGTCATCGGTGCCAAAGGCTGCCTGACCATGCCGCACGACATACACTTCGCTCATATCGCCTCCTGAACATCTACACGGAGTCTACCCAGCCGATAATAATTAAAGAAATTTATTTTTCTTATCGGTTATCATCATCGAAACTTATAGCAAGGTGAGCGATATGAACCTCTCTCGCATCGACCTAAACTTATTTATCGTCTTTGATGCCATCTACACCCACCACAGCCTCACGCGTGCAGCGGGTGTTTTACATGTCACCCAGCCCGCCGTTAGCAATGCACTCACGCGACTGCGCAACACCCTCGACGACCCATTGTTCGTGCGCAGCCCGCAGGGCATGAGCCCGACACCGCTGGCCCGGCAGTTGATCACGCCGATCCGCGACGCCTTGCAAGGCCTGGAACAGTGCGTACAAACCCGCCAGCAATTCGATGCTGCAACGGCAAAACAAACGCTGCGCCTGCATACCACCGAGCAGGCCGAAATCTTCCTACTCCCTCGCCTGTTGGAACGGCTGGCCAAACACGCGCCCGGCATCAACCTGGAAGTGGAATTTATGCGCCGACGGGAAATCCCGCTGGCACTGGCGGCTGGCGAACTGCAGCTCGCGATTGACGCGCCGCTGATCAACCACAGCGAACTGGTATCGAAACCCCTTCGCCGCGACCACTACGTTTGCGTGATGCGCCGCGACCATCCGCTCGCCAAACACGAGCTGAGTCTGGAGGACTTTCTGGCCGCGCGTCATATTCATATCTCCAGTCGCAGCCGCGGCTCGGGGCATATCGATCTGGCGCTGCGCAGCCTTGGCCACCAACGGCGTATCGCCCTGCGCCTGCAACACTACTCCAGCCTGCCATCCCTGCTGGCACGCAGCGATGACCTTGCGGCCATTCCCCAGAGCCTGGCCCAACTTGGGCCCTGGCACAGCAAGCCCCTGCCCTTCGACTGCGCCGCTTTGGAATTGCATATGTTCTGGCACAAAAATGCCGACCACGAACCCAGCATTAACTGGCTGCGGGAACAGCTTGTGCAGTGTTGCGAAGAATTAGAGAAAGAGCTGCCGGAGAACGCCGGCAGCTCATCGTCGGCTTAGGCGAAGGTCTCGCCTTTTTCAGCCTTATCGAGCAGGACTTGCGGTGCAGCGAAGCGCTCGCCGTAGCGGCTTTCCAGCTCGGCCAAACGCGTGGCAAAGGCTTTCAAGCCGTAGGTGTTTACGTACTGCAAAACACCCCCGGTGTGAGGCGGGAAACCAATGCCCATAATCGAGCCGATGTTGGCATCCGCCACTTGGTTCACCACGTTTTCTTCGTAGCAGCGCAGCGACTCAACAATCTGCCTAAACAGCAAACGATCTTTAATATCGTCTACGGGCAGGTCCACCTCGGGCTTGTGGTACAGCGAGTAAAGCTCCGACCACAACTGCTTTTCGCCACCCTCGGGGTAGTCGTAGTAACCGCCGCCATGGGCGCGGCCGCCGCGGCCGTATTCATTCAGCATTTTGCTGGCAATGCGGTAGCTGGCCGTTTCTCCGGCAAACTTGTCGCCGAGGCGCTCGTCTAGTTCGCGATTCGTTTCGCTCACCTTCACCGCCAATTGCTGGCTCACTTCGTCTTGCACGGCGAGCGGGCCAACCGGCATACCCACAGCGCGACCCAGGTTTTCGATCAATACCGGATCAACACCTTCTTCAATGAGTTGCGCCCCTTCCTCAATGTAGGTAGCGAATACGCGCGAGGTAAAGAAGCCACGCGAGTCGTTGACCACAATCGGCGTTTTGCGAATCTGCTGAGCATAGTCAAACGCGCGCGCCAGGGTTTCATCAGAGGTCTGCTCACCGGTAATAATTTCCACCAGCGGCATCTTGTCGACGGGCGAGAAGAAGTGAATACCGATGAAGTTCTCGGGGCGTTTTGCCGGCTCTGCCAGCAGGGTGATAGGCAGGGTTGAGGTGTTTGAGCCCCACACGCCGTTTTCAGCCAGCTTGCCCTGCAACTCTTCCGTGATCTTATGTTTGAGGTCAACGTTTTCAAACACCGCCTCAATAATCAGGTCGCAGCCTTCGAGCAGGTCAGCATTATCAGTAGGGGTAATCAAGCCCAGCACTGACGCTTTTTTCTCTTCGGTCATGCGTCCACGGGCAACACGCTTGGTCAGCAGTGTATCGCTGTAGGCCTTACCCTTATCCGCTGCATCCTGGCTGATATCTTTAAGGATGACTTCAATGCCAGCCATCGCCGACACATAGGCGATCCCCTGCCCCATCATACCGGCGCCGAGAATACCGACTTTCTTCACAGCGGTTTTCTCGATGCCTGCCGGACGACTGCCGCCGCCGTTCACCTGATTCATTTGCAGGAAGAAGCTCATCAGGTTTTTGGCAACTGGCGTGGTCACCAAGCCGACAAAAACCCGCGCCTCAATTTCCATTGCGGTGTCGAAATCGACACGCAAGGTGTCGGCAACCACGTCCAAAATCTTAACGGGCGCTGGCACCAAGCCCCGCGTTTTTTGGAACAGCATGGGGTTGGCACCCTGCAACATTTGGGTGATCTTGGGGTTCTTGGCGTTGCCACCAGGAATTTTAAAGCCCTTCACATCCCAGGGGTTCATCGCCTCTGGGTTGGCTTTGATCCACGCCTTGGCTTTGCTGATCATGCTTGGCACATCGTCAGCCAGCTCTTCAACCAAACCGGCTTCCAGTGCTTTCTTGGCATTAAAGCGGGTGCCTTCCAGCAGCGGCATAATGGCGCGCTCAACACCAAATTTATTCACCATGCGCACGATACCGCCACCGCCAGGCAGCAGACCCAGGCTCACTTCCGGCAGGCCCACTTGCACGGCCTTGCTGTCGAGTGCAACGCGGTGGTGACAGGCCAGGCAAATCTCGTAACCGCCGCCGAGCGCCGCACCGTTAATGGCGGCAACCACTGGGCGACCCAGTTTCTCCATGCGGCGCAGCATACCTTTGATATTGAGGTTCATCTCAAACATTTCTGCCTCGCCCTCACCGGGCTTCAGGCTGAGCATGCTTTTGATATCGCCGCCGGCAAAGAAACTGCTTTTTGCAGATGTGAGCACCACACCGGCAATGGATTCACGCTCCGCTTCCAGGCGGTCAATGGTCTCGCCCATCAGCGCTACATATTCGTCGTTCATCGCATTGACCGGACCGCTCATGTCCATAGTCACCGTTACGATGTTGTCGCTATCTTTTTCGTAGTTGAATGTTCCAGTCATCGGACTTACCTATTCTGTTAAATCTGAAAAATGCGGGGCTGCGCGCTTACACTCGCTCAACAATCGTTGCGATACCCATACCGCCGCCCACACACAAGGTCACCAAGCCAAAGCGCTGTTGGCGACGCTCCAGTTCATCCAGCACTGTGCTGATCAGCATGGCACCGGTCGCGCCCAGGGGGTGCCCCATTGCAATGGCGCCACCGTTTACATTGATCTTTTCCCAGGGGGCTTGCGTGTCTTTTTGGAAACGCATCGCCACTGACGCAAACGCTTCGTTGATTTCAAACAGGTCGATCTGATCGATCGTCATACCGGCTTTTTCCAGTACCTTAAATGTGGCGGGGCCAGGGCCCGTCAACATAATGGTAGGCTCGGTTCCGGTAACCGCTGTCGCCACTACGCGGCCGCGGGGCTTCAGCCCCAGTTTGGCGCCCGCCGCTTCGCTGCCGATCAATACCGCGGCTGCGCCGTCGACAATACCTGAGGAGTTACCCGCGTGGTGAACGTGATTAATACGCGCAACGTGGGGGTATTTGCTCAAGGCGATATCGTCAAAACCCATGCCGCCAAGCATCTCAAAGGATGGCTTCAGCGCGCTTAGGCTCTCTACGGTGGTACCCGGCTTGATAAAGTCGTCGCGCTGCAAAATGACCATGCCGTTGCCGTCTGTTACCGGAATTACCGAGCCGTCAAAGTAACCGGCCTCGCGGGCCGCCGCTGCGCGCTCTTGTGAGCGAACCGCAAAGGCGTCAACGTCTTCGCGGCTAAAGCCTTCCATTGTTGCAATCAAGTCTGCGCCCACACCCTGGGGAACAAACGCAGTATCCGATGCGGTTTGCGGGTCTTCACCCCAGGCGCCGCCGTTAGCACCCATGGGCACGCGCGACATGCTTTCCACGCCACCGGCAACCACCAGCTCTTCCCAGCCCGAGGCAATCTTCATCGCCGCCAGGTTTACGGCCTCAAGGCCAGATGCGCAGAAGCGGTCCAGCTGAACACCGGCCACTGACTCATCCCAGCCCGCCTTCATCACCGCGGTTTTCGCAATACAGGAACCCTGCTCACCCACTGGCGTTACACAGCCCATGACTACGTCATCCACCAGGGCGGTATCTAAACCGTGGCGGTCACGCAGGCCGTTTAGCAGGCTAGCAAGAAGATCGACGGGCTTCACCTGACTCAGGGGCGAACCCATTTTGCCTTTGGCACGCGGTGTTCTTACCGCGTCGTAGATAAAAGCACTGTTGCTCATGATGGTTCTCTCACTTTGCATGAAAATCGTGCACCAAAGATTGGACGCGGGGGGCCGCCTGAACAATGATCTGCTGTGACAGACGATAGACATTTTCTTACAGGTCGACGTAGACTGGCGCGCCAAGACAAAAGAATGACGGAGCGCCAAAGTAGTGAATGTCAGTGACCACCGCACGATTTCTGCCGCCTTTGTGCGGGCCATCGGAGCGCGCCAGCCCCTGTCGGCAAACCAACAATCGGCGCTGCTCGCCGAGTGCGACATTCCTGAAAGCGTGCTCACCAGCGACCGCGCCCGCATACGCCCGGCCCAGTTCGCACGCCTCATTGAAGCCGTCACCGAGCTGAGCGGTGACGAGTCACTCGGCTACAACAAACACCCTCAAAAACCGGGTACGCTGTTGGCGCTAATGCGCTATGCCCACAACAGCGAAGACCTGCTTCAGGCATTTGAAAGACATATCGAACTGTTCAACCTCTTCGACTTTGGTTACAAGGTCAGCCTGCAACAGCGTGACGACTACGCCTTTTATCGACTGAGCCCGGAGCCGGGCTTTGAATTAACACCGTGGACCTGCGAGCAGCATATGTTGATGCACCACCGCTATTTTTGCTGGTTGTGTGGCACGCGGCTGCCCCTGCTTCGGGTCAACCTGCACTACCCCGTACCTCGCCACCGCGATGAATACCACTACCTGTTTCATACAGAAACGCGCTTCGCCCAAGCCCACACAGACTTTGTGTTTGCTCGCCGCTTGCTCAGCCTGCCGATAGTACGCAGCGCCGCCGAGCTGGAAGAGTTCCTGCCTCGGGTTCCCTATGAACTCATGCATATGCCCGACCAAGACGGCAGCTATACCGAGCAGATCAGGCGCTATTTAAAGAAGTCGCTGCCGCAGCTCCCCAACTACGAACACATTGCCGAGGCACTCGGTATCGGCGCACAAACACTGCGGCGACGGCTCGCTCAGGAAGGCTGCGACTACCGCCAGCTCAAGCACGAATTACTGCGCGACCTCGCCATCGATTTACTCGCCGACCCGGAGCTGGATATCAAAAGTATTTCTTATCAACTCGGCTTCTCTGAGCCCAGTGCTTTTATCCGCTCTTTCAAAAAGTGGACCGGCAGCAGCCCCGGCGAGTACCGACGCAACAACACAATTAGCACCGAGCAAGACACAGTCAAACCGCTGCCATAACAGGCTGGCAAAACGCGCTGAGGCGTTTTACATTGATAGCCGCGAGCAAATAATACTGATAACACGCCAAGGAGCTCCGGCTATGAAGATTCACCAGTTCGTCGACTATCACGCGCGGGTGCGTGCTAGCAGCGACTGCATCATTTACCAAGACACCGTCCTCAGCTACGGCGACATTACCGAGCAATCTCACCGCATTGCTGCAGGGTTACTGGCGCGGGGCATTGAACCCGGCGACCGCATCGCCATCATGTGTCAAAACTGCCCGGACTTTCTCACCGTGCTGCTGGCCTGCAGCCGCATTGGCGCGGTGTTATGTGCGGTAAATTACCGCCTTGCCCCCGAAGAAATTCGCTACGTTGTGCAAGACAGCGAAGCAAAATTACTGATTGTTGCCGACGAGGAACTGGCCACTTTGAGCGACGCTGTGCAACAAGCCCAGCCCGAGCTGAATATTCTGGCCAGCCACAACCAAAGCTGGACAGAGTGGCTGTCCTCGCTGAGCGATGCTGGCGAGGTCGATAACAGCAGCGACAGCTCGGCAGCGCTACTCCAGCTCTACACCAGCGGCACCACCGGCCGCCCCAAAGGGGTGGTGCTCAGCCAGCGAAACATCTTGTCGCTGTACTGCATGACCAGCGCGTCCTGGGAGGTTAAGTCCGGGCCTGGCGGCCGCGATCTCGTTAGCGCGCCCAACTTCCATATCGGCGGTGCAGGTACACTGATCCTGCCGGTGTTATCCGGCGCCAGCGTGGTACTGCACAAGACCTTCGACCCCTTTAAAATCGCAGAAGATCTTGAGCGTTATAAAATTGAAAACACCTTTATGGTTCCGGCGATGATCATGGCGCTGATCCATATGGTGCCGGACCTGCGCCAACGCGACTTCAGCCACCTGCGGCAAATTGTGTACGGCGCCTCGCCCATCAACAGTGCACTGTTGCAGGCGGCGATGGAGGTATTCGACTGTAATTTCTATCAGGTATACGGCATGACCGAGACCTGCGGCGCTGTCGTGTCACTCTCGGCAGACGATCACCGCCGCGCAGCGAACGACGCCCCCGAACTGCTCGCCTCCTGCGGCCGGCCCCAAGCGGGCGTTGACGTAAAAGTGGTCGACCGCGACGGCAACCCACTACCCAATGGCGAAACCGGCGAACTGCTCATCCGCTGCGACGCCAACATGATGGAATACTACAACCGCCCCGACGCGACCGCCGAAACCCTGGCCGGCGGCTGGGTGCACACCGGCGACTCGGCAGTGATCGACGAGCACGGTTATATTTTCCTGCGAGACCGCATTAAAGACATGATTATTAGCGGCGGCGAAAATATCTATCCTATCGAGATCGAAAACGCCCTCAGCCAACATCCGGCCGTGGCAGATGTTGCCGTGGTGGGCATTCCCTGTGAAAACTTTGGCGAAACGCCACTGGCCTGCGTGGTGCTGGCCGAGGGCAAGCAGCTAAACGAGGCGGAGATGATCGAGTTCTTACGCAATGACCTGGCAGGCTACAAAATTCCTCGCCAGCTCAAAGTGTTTGCCGAACTGCCGAGAAACCCAACCGGGAAAATTCTGAAAAAAGTGCTGCGCGAACCCTACTGGGAAAACCAGGAACGGGCGATTAACTAACGCCAGGCTTGAAATGAAGGTGAGCTGGCGCAGTTACCCACCGCGACAGCTCAGCCTTCACCCCTCAAAACACGAACAACCTACGACTCAGCAACAATGTAGGTCAGCATCTCCACTACCTGCTCTGGTGTCGTCGCCCAGGCATACGCGGCGGCATCCACCTCTTTCAATGGGTGAATAATCTCCTCACCGTGCAGCGTGATATAGGGCTTACCCTTCGCCGCGCAGTATCCCGCATCAAAGGCCGCGTTCCACTGCTTATACTTGTCGCCAAAGCGGATTACCGCGATATCGCACTGCTCGATAAGCGTGGATATCCGCATCGCATTCACCTTTGCCGACTTGTGATCGCGCCAAAAACTGTTCTCCTCCGCGCCCAACACATCACCCGCGGCATCACTGGCCTCATGATTCGTCACCGCCGATGAAAACGTAATACCACTGCCCTTGCAGCCAGCAATAATTTGCTCCCGCCAGTCTGTATGGATTTCGCCGGAAAGATAGACATTCAATTTCATGTTAACAGCCCTGGAGATCGATTTAGAGAAAGAAGTGATACGCAAAAGAAGCGCGAATGGTATCGGAATCTGGGCTGACCAGCCAAGCGCCATCAACAAACCGATGGCCACCTTACAGTTACTTCGGCTTTTCCTCGTTCGCCAGCATGGTTAGGTATTTGGCAAAACGCCGCTGCCGCGTCTCCGGCTTTTTCGCACTCAGCAAATCGTAGGCAATCACAAAACGGCTCGCTTTATTCAGCTGACCTTTCCCCAGAGTTAGTACCACAGCCCCGATGAGATTATCCAAAAGTTA
>NZ_CAXGPO010000010.1:0-109356 GCF_964011655.1 uncultured Spongiibacter sp.
TCCCTACACGACGCTCTTCCGATCTGCTGGAACCTGTGTGGTGTCGTTGTGTTCAGGATTCTAAAGTTAATGAAAATGAGAATGCTTGTCAATTGTCTTTTTGGGTATTCGGGTTTTTTAGTCGGTTTTGCCATAGTTGCAGGCTATGGGGGCGATTAGAATTTTCAATGGGATTGGTTTGTGACGGCGTGTATGATTGCCGGTCTACTCCTTTTTAAGAGTGCGTGATTGCACTGTCTAATGAAAACAACCGGAGGTAAACATCATGGGTGTACTCGTAGGTAAACCAGCTCCTGACTTCACATGTGCGGCAGTACTTGGCAACGGCGAGATCGTTGATGAGTTCACGCTTAGCGAAGCGGCTAAAGGCAAATACGCGGTTCTGTTCTTCTATCCGCTGGATTTCACCTTTGTCTGCCCTTCAGAGCTGATCGCTCTGGATCACCGTATGGACAAATTCCGCGAGCTGGGTGTTGAGGTGATCAGTGTATCGATCGACTCTCAATTCACTCACAACGCTTGGCGCAACACTGCTATCAAAGATGGCGGCATCGGTCCTGTAACCTACACCATGGCTGCTGACGTGCGTCACGACATTTGCCGTGCATATGACGTTGAAGCTGAAGGTGGCGTGGCATTCCGCGGCGCGTTCCTGATCGACAAAGAAGGCATGGTTCGCTCTCAGCTGGTTAACGACCTTCCTCTCGGCCGTAACGTCGATGAGCTGGTGCGTTTGGTTGAGGCACTGCAATTCCACGAAGAGCACGGTGAAGTTTGCCCTGCTGGCTGGAATAAAGGCGACAAAGGTATGGACGCATCACCGACTGGTGTAGCGGCTTACCTGTCAGAGAACTCTGACAAGCTGTAATACGGCGACTCTGCGGCGCGAGCCGCAAGCTCCTAAAAAAGCCCGGTGACCGCAAGGTGATCGGGCTTTTTTGTGAGTGAGAGTTTGTGGTGTTGAGGGCGTAAGCGCGTATACAGAACCCCCGCGCTAAACGCGGTTGTGGCGGCGGAGTGGTGAGGTGATGGGGCGGGGGAGGCGTTTCCGCCAGATACAAAAAACCCCACCGAAGTGGGGTTTTGCAACACGCAGTGTCGCGGGGATTAGGCTGCGAAGTTAGCGGCAGCAAATTCCCAGTTCACCAAGTTCCAGAAGCCTTCAAGGTACTTGGGACGCGCATTGCGGTAGTCGATGTAGTAGGCGTGCTCCCAAACATCGGCGGTGAACAATGGCGTTTGACCGTCGCGAGCGATAGGTGTGTCAGCGTCGTCAGTGTTAACGATTTCGAGGCTGCCATCGCTGTTTTTTACCAGCCAGGTCCAGCCAGAGCCGAAGTTGCCGACCGCGCTAGCGTTGAAAGCGGCTTTGAACTCGTCGAAGGAGCCAAACTTAGCGTCGATGGCTGCTGCCAGCTCGCCAGTTGGTGCGCCGCCGCCGTTGGGGCTCAGGCTGTTCCAGTAGAAAGTGTGGTTCCACACCTGGGCTGCTTGGTTGAACAGGCCGCCACTTGCCGATTTGATGATTTCTTCCAGTGACTTGCCTTCGTTGTCGGTACCTGCCGTCAGTTCATTCAGCTTGGTCACGTAGGCGTTGTGGTGTTTGCCGTGGTGAAAGTCCAGGGTCTCCGCTGAAATGTGGGGCTCAAGTGCGTTTTTGTCGTAAGGCAGTGCAGGTAATTCAAAAGCCATGTGGGTCTCTCCTGACGTTTAGTGGGTGTTTACGGTGTCGAGGGCGTATTTTCGCCCGCGTTATCTCTACGGTGTTGGACGCCGATCTGTGCCGGAGTTCCAATAACTTAATTTATGTCCAGCGCCAGCCGCCAAGATCTTGCCAGCGGTTAACGATCTGGCAAAACAATTCTGCGGTTTTTTCCGCGTCGTACGCGGCGCTGTGCGCTTCATTGTTGTCAAACTCAATATCGGCCAGTTGGCAGGCCCGTGCCAGTACTGTGTGTCCGTATGCCAGGCCTGACAAGCTAGCCGTATCCATCACCGAAAACGGGTGGAAGGGGTTGCGTTTTATGCCGCAGCGGTTAATCGCGGCCATTACAAACCCCAGGTCAAAGTGGGCGTTGTGTCCTACCAGTACTGCGCGTGTGCAGTCGTGGGCTTTGACTTGCTGACGTATTTTCTTCAGCAGCTCGCCCATCACAGTGACTTCTTTTTCGGCTTGTCGGTCAGGGTGATGGGGGTCGATACCGGTAAATTCAAGGGCGGCGGTTTCTAAATTCGCGCCTTCGAAGGGTTCGATGTTGTAGCTGAGTGTCTCATCGGGCTCGAGGTTGCCCGCGTCATCCATTCTCAACAGGGTGGCAGCAATTTCCAAGATACCGTCGGTGTGACAATTGAAACCGCCGGTTTCAACGTCAATGACCACTGGCAGAAACCCACGAAATCGCTGTGCAATCAAGCTTTTATCGCCATTCATTGCTTAAGCTACCTGCCAGCGCAGGGTTTCTCCGGCGCGGAGCGGACGTACCGTGTCGTTCCCCAATGGCAGTGCCTCAGGGGCTTGCCAGTCGGCTTTTTGTAAGGTGATTTGATCCTGGTTGCGTGGTAGACCATAGAAGTCCGGGCCGTGGAAGCTTGCGAAGGCCTCTAGCTTATCCAGTGCACCGGCTGCCTCGAACGCTTCCGCGTACATCTCTATGGCCGCGTAGGCGGTATAGCAACCGGCACAGCCGCAATCGGCCTCTTTGCGATGGCGGCCGTGGGGGGCGGAGTCGGTGCCGAGGAAAAATTTCGGGCTGCCCGAGGTTGCCGCCGCAATAAGCGCCTGTTGGTGGCGGTTGCGCTTCAAAATGGGCAAGCAGTAATAGTGCGGGCGAATGCCGCCGGCAAGCATGTCGTTGCGATTGTAAAGCAAGTGGTGGGCGGTAATTGTTGCGGCGACGTTCTCGCCGGCATTGGCGACGAATTCGGCGGCATCTGCAGTGGTAATGTGCTCCAGAACGACTTTCAGCGAGGGAAAGGCGGCGACAATACGTTTGAGGTGGCGCTCTATAAATTCTGCTTCGCGGTCGAAGATGTCGATATCGGCATCGGTGACTTCGCCATGGACCAGCAGTGGCATACCCTGCTTCGCCATTTCATCCAGCACCGGCCACAGGCCATCGACGTCGGTGACGCCAGCGTCGGAGTTGGTTGTGGCGCCCGCGGGATATAGCTTCGCCGCATAAACCAGGCCAGATGCCTTGGCCTCGGCAATATCGGCCGGCTGGGTACGGTCTGTAAGGTAGAGCACCATTAGTGGGGTGAAGCTCGCTCGCTCGGCAGGTATCGCTGCGAGAATGCGCTCGTGATAGGCGCGTGCTTCATCGAGCTTGCGAACCGGCGGGGTAAGATTCGGCATCACAATGGCGCGGCCAAAATAGCGGCTCGCGTCACTAACTGTCTGTGTCAGGGCATCGCCATCGCGCAGGTGGATATGCCAATCATCGGGGCGGGTAATGTGCAGGGTTTGCATGCTTGAGCCTGTGCTGTGTAGAGCCGAAATGCTACAGGATTCAGGGGCTTGATTAAAGTCACTGCGGGGCAACAGCGCTTTGTTTTGCGTGTGCTTCGCGCTCTGTGGCACTCTAGATAGCAGATTAGTAGCGGTAGCGAGTTCAGTGATCAACTCCCTTAGTCTTATTGGTATGCCCGCCTGTGGTAAGTCCACGCTCGGGCGGCATATAGCCCGGCGCACCGGGTTGAGGTTTGTGGATGGCGATCGGCTTATCGAGCAGCGTGAAGGCCAGACACTGGCGCAGTTGCTAGCGCAAAGAGGGTACTTAGGGCTGCGCGAAGCCGAGGAGCGTGCATTATTGGCGGAGGATTTTTCCGGGGTGGTGCTCGCAACCGGCGGAAGCGCCGTATACAGCCAGCCGGTGATGAAGAAACTGCACCGCCTGGGGCCTGTGGTCTTTATTGATGTTACAGAGAGCGAACTGGCCAAGCGGCTGGGGAATTTTGCCGAGCGCGGCGTTGCCTGTGCACCGGGAACAGATTTATCGGCCCTGTACGCCGAACGCCAGCCCTTATATGAACGGGAGGCCGATGTGCGCGTGGCGGCGCTGGACCGGGGCGAGCAGCAGCTGGCGGAAGAAATTTTGCTGGCAGCGGCCGAATGGCAACAACGTCAGAGCGACACCAAAGAATAAGGAGGGGCGGATGCCCATCAAGCGACATACCTGTATTGAAATATGCAAGGAAGATCTGAAGTTTTCCGGCGCTCACTTTACTATCTTTTCGGCGACCGACCGCGAGCGGCTGCACGGCCATAATTTTCGGGTTAGCCTCGACCTGACCGCGGAGGTGGGTGAGGACGGTATGTGCTTTAGCTACGTGGAGATTAAAAAACGTCTGCGCAAGCTGTGCGCAGAGTTAGATGAGTACACGCTGCTGCCCGCGCAGTCGCCGTATATGCGGGTTGAGGAACAGGGCAAGTACTATCGCGCCGAATTTAACGGTGAAGAATTGCTGTTTTTAAAGGCCGACACCTTACTGCTGCCATTGCGCAACACCACGGTTGAAGAGTTTGCTCGCTATGTGCTGGAGCGCCTGCTCGACGACGCCCCTTTCATTGATGGCAATGAGATCAGCGAGTTGGTGATGAAGGTTTCCTCGGGCCCGGGGCAGTGGGGCTCTGCAAGCTGGACTCGCGATTGATTCGGCGACTGTGAATGGAAAGGTATTGTGAATAAATTAGTAGTAATCAGTGGTGGAAGCCAAGGCATAGGCCGCGCGACAGTGGAGCGCTTTTTGGCGGAAGGGTACCGGGTAATCAACCTGTCACGGCGATCGCTGGACATTGAGGGCGTTCTCCAGTTGTCGGTGGACATGGGGCGTATCGATTGGCTAGAGGGTATGGCCGCGGAGGCGCTCAGTATTGCTGCAGAAAGTGCCGACGAAATCGTGTTGATCCACAATGCTGCACGGCAAGATAGCGATACCGTTGCCACGCTCGCCGCCGAGAATTTTGCCGCGGTACTGCAGATCAATTTGGTCGCCCCGCAGCAGCTCAATGCCGTGCTGATTCCCTATATGAAACCGGGGTCATCAATTTTGTATGTGGGGTCAACCCTCGCTGAAAAAGCTGTGCGCGGCTGCGCTTCCTACGTGGCCAGTAAACATGGTCTGGTGGGGCTGATGCGAGCAACGGTGCAGGACTTGGCCGGCACCGGTATCCACAGTGCCTGTGTTTGTCCCGGTTTTACCGATACCGCCATGCTGCGCGGGCACATCAACAACGACCCAGAGGTGATTGCCGCAATCACCGCCAATGTGTCGGCTGGGCGCTTGATAGATCCACAAGAAATCGCCGATACCTTGTATTTTTGTGCGCGCTCTCCGGTGATTAGTGGCGCGGTAATCCATGCCAATCTCGGTCAAATAGAACACTAGCATTCCTCCGCCCGCAGTAAATTTTACTGCGGCACTTTCCCTGCGTTTTTACGGTCTACACTAGTTGTAGGCCGAGCGTTTTCCCAAGCACTCTATTGGCACATGCACTAGCCACACTTCGGTAATCGCGTAGTCTTTTTTTGTGGATCGAAGTAGATGATCTCTGCGTAGCAGAGTAGAGTGAAGACGCACACACATGAAACTGTCGTCGCGCTACATCGCGAGTGGAATGTCAGCGACGTGGCGTTAACGCAGAAAGGAGATTGCACCGATGGGTATCCTTGATAACGTCCGCGAGCAATATCTGAAGGCGAAGGACGAGGAGATGTCATTGACTGACTACCTCGAGCTTTGTCGCAGCGATCCGCTTGCTTACGCCACCCCGGCTGAGCGAATGCTGGCAGCCATTGGCGAGCCAGAACTTGTAGATACCCGCAGTGACCCTCGGCTTTCACGAATTTTTTCCAATCGGTTGATTGCCCGCTATCCAGCCTTTGAAGAGTTTTACGGCATGGAAGATGTGATCGCGCAGATCGTCGCATTTTTCAAACATGCCGCGCAGGGCCTGGAAGAACGCAAACAGGTGCTATATCTGCTTGGCCCGGTAGGCGGTGGTAAATCGTCGATCGCCGAGCGGCTGAAAAAATTGATGGAAGCCTACCCGATCTACGCCTTGAAAGGCTCGCCCATTAATGAATCGCCGCTGTCGTTGTTTGACCCCCAGCGCGACGGTAAGCAGCTTGAAGAAGAGTACGGTATTCCCGAGCGCTATCTCAGTGGCCTGGCGTCACCTTGGGCGATCAAGCGCCTGGACGAGTATGAAGGCGACCTTAGCCAGTTCCGCGTTGTCCGCATTCAGCCCTCAGTGTTAAAGCAAGTGGCGATTACCAAAACTGAGCCAGGCGATGAGAACAATCAGGACATTTCCACTCTGGTCGGCAAGGTGGACATTCGCAAGCTCGAGAGCTACGCGCAAGACGATCCCGACGCCTATTCCTACTCCGGCGGCCTGTGCCTGGCGAATCAGGGCATGCTTGAGTTTGTCGAGATGTTCAAAGCGCCTATCAAAATGCTGCATCCCCTGCTGACGGCGACGCAAGAAGGAAACTACAAGGGCACCGAGGGCTTCTCCGCCATTCCCTTTCAGGGCGTAATACTCGCCCACTCCAACGAATCCGAGTGGCAGAGCTTTCGCAACAACAAGCACAATGAGGCATTTCTCGACCGGGTATACATCGTCAAAGTGCCCTACTGTTTGCAGGTGTCAGAAGAGGTAAAAATTTACCAGAAGCTGCTGCGCCACAGCTCCCTGGCCGATGCGCCATGTGCACCGGGAACGCTGGAAATGCTCGCGCAGTTCTCGGTATTGACGCGCCTTGGCGAGCCGGAGAACTCCAGCATTTATTCCAAAATGCGTGTTTACGACGGTGAGTCACTGAAAGACACCGACCCGGCGGCGAAGTCCTTCCAGGAGTACCGCGACTATGCCGGTATTGATGAGGGCATGACCGGGATGTCAACGCGCTTTGCTTTCAAGGTACTGTCGGCGGTATTTAACTACGACAACGCCGAGATAGCGGCTAACCCCGTGCACCTCATGTATGTGCTTGAGCAGCGCATTATGCGCGAGCAGCTGCCTGAGGATGTGCAGCGTACCTACCTAGAATTTATCAAGGGCTGGCTCGCAGTGCGCTACGCTGAATACGTGGGTAAAGAAATTCAAACGGCCTATCTCGAATCATATTCAGAGTACGGTCAGAACATTTTTGACCGCTACGTGACCTTTGCGGATTACTGGATTCAGGACGAAGATTACCGAGATCCGGAAACCGGCGCGATCTTCGACCGCGCCACCTTGAACGGTGAACTGGAGAAAATTGAAAAACCCGCCGGGATCGCCAACCCGAAAGATTTCCGCAATGAAATCGTTAACTTCGTGCTGCGGGCTCGCGCTCAAAATGAGGGCCGCAACCCGAACTGGACGAGCTATGAAAAACTGCGCGAAGTGATAGAGAAGAAAATGTTCTCCAGCACTGAAGAGCTGCTACCAGTCATTTCCTTTAATGCCAAAGCCTCCGATGAGGATCAGAAAAAGCACGAAAACTTTGTTACCCGCATGGTCGAGAAGGGCTACACACCCAAGCAAGTACGTTTGTTGTCAGAGTGGTATCTGCGCGTACGTAAAGCTGGCTAGTTAACACTGCCACGTCGAAAGCAAGGTGCGAATATGTCGATGATTATTGACCGCCGCCTGAACGACCGCAACAAAAATGCGACGAACCGCGCGCGGTTCATCAGGCGATATAAATCCCAGCTGAAGCGCTCTGTGGCAGACGTTGTCGCCGAGCGCTCCATCACCGATATGGGGCGCGGTGGCGAGGTGGGAATCCCGGTAAAAGATATTTCCGAACCGAAGTTCCGTATTGGCCAGGGTGGCGACCGGGAGATGGTTCACCCTGGCAACCACAGTTTCTCCCCCGGAGATCGCATCGCTAAACCCCAAGGGGGCGGAGGCGGCGAAGGCGAGGGCGGGGACGGCCAGGGTGAAGGCGGTGAGGGGCAGGATAACTTTATGTTTACCCTGTCAAAAGAGGAGTTTATGAACCTCTTTTTCGACGACCTGGAACTGCCACGTTTAGCGCGTAATGTCCTGGGTGACGCTAAACAATTCACTTTTCGTCGCGCGGGCTATACCCCGTCGGGGGTGCCGTCCAACCTGTCGGTGCGACGCAGCCTGCAAAATGCCATGGCCAGGAAGATCGCACTAGCGGCACCGCTGAAACGAGAACTGCGTGAGCTTGAGGAAAGCGGTGCTGATCCACAAGAAATTCAAGACTTAAAAGACCGCATCGATCGCATTCCCTTTTTGGATGAGTACGACCTTCGGTTCCGGCATAAAGTTAAGGAGCCCAAGCCAATTAGTCGCGCGGTTATGTTCTGTTTGATGGATGTATCGGCGTCGATGTCGGAACAAAAAAAGGACCTGGCCAAGCGCTTTTTTACCTTGCTGTATTTGTTCCTCAATCGAAAATATGAACATGTCGAGCTGGTATTTATTCGGCATACGTCAAACGCCGAAGAAGTAGACGAACACGCATTTTTTCACGACCCGCAAACCGGCGGTACGGTAGTGATGTCGGCGCTTAATTTGGCCGAAGAAATTATTAAAGATCGCTATGCGCCAGACCAGTGGAATATATACGGCGCGCAGGTGTCAGATGGCGACGCCTTTGGCAGCGATCCGCAACGCAGCGCGGCTAAGTTGCGCGACGATATTTTGCCGCACTGCCGCTACTACGCCTACGTAGAGGTGCCGGACAATGCCAGCAGCATCACGCCGCTGGGTGCCGCATACAGCCAAATCCACAGCGAAAACTTTGCGGTCGCCAAAGTAATGGGGCGGCGCGATGTCTATCCAGTACTGCGGGAATTATTCCAGCGGGAGGCGGCGTGAGCGAGACGGTGAAAGACCGCGTATTGTCCCGTGGCGGCGACTGGGATTTTGATCTGCTGCGCAGCTACGACCGCGAGATAGCGAGCATCGCCAAAGAGTTTGGTTTGGACACCTACCCTAATCAAATTGAGGTGATTGCCTCTGAGCAAATGCTAGATGCCTACGCGTCCGTGGGCTTGCCGATCAGCTACACCCACTGGAGTTACGGCAAGGAATTTATTCGTAACGAAGAAGCCTATCGCCGCGGAATGCGTGGCTTGGCTTATGAGCTGGTGATTAATTCTGACCCCTGCATTGCCTATTTGATGGAAGACAATAGTATGCCGATGCAGGCCTTAGTCATTGCCCATGCCTGCTATGGACACAATTCCTTTTTTAAGGGGAATTACCTGTTTAAGCAGTGGACCAGCGCCGATGCGATTGTCGATTACATGGTATTTGCCCGTAAGTATATTTTTGAGTGCGAGCAAAAATATGGCATTGATCGTGTGGAGGAAACCCTCGATGCCTGTCATGCCTTGATGGACCATGGCGTGGACCGCTACCACCGGCCCTCACCACTTTCAGCGCAGGATGAATTGCGTCGTCAGCATGAGCGCGCAGAACACGCGCGCAAGCAGTTTGATGATATTTGGCGAACATTGCCGCGCAAGGAAAAGCAGGGCGATGACGATGCCCCCGCTGAGTCTGCGAATTTTCCCCCTGAGCCCCAGGAAAACTTGCTGTACTTTATTGAAAAATATTCACCCACCCTGGAAACGTGGCAGCGTGAGATCGTTCGGATCGTGCGTAAGCTTGCGCAGTATTTCTACCCGCAGGGTATGACTAAGGTGATGAACGAGGGGTGGGCGACGTTTTGGCACTATACCTTGCTCAACACCCTGTACGACCGCGGTTTGGTTGATGACGGTTTTATGTTCGAGATTCTCCAGTCTCATACCAATGTGGTCATGCAGCCGGGCTTTGATCACCCCGCGTACAGCGGCATTAACCCCTACGCCCTCGGTTTTGCCATGTTCCGCGACTTGCGCCGTATCTGCGAGTCGCCGGATGCTGAGGACCGCGCCTGGTTTCCCGATATTGCGGGGCGAGATTGGCGCGAAGTGCTTGATTTTGCTATGCGTAACTATAAAGACGAGTCGTTCATCGCGCAGTATTTGTCGCCAAAATTAATCCGCGAGTTCCACCTTTTTGCCATAGCAGATCAAGCGAAAAACGACTTTGTCGAGGTGGCGGCAATTCACAATGACGAGGGCTACCGTGACGTCCGGCGCCTGCTGTCACGGCAATACAATCGCGATATTTTGGTGCCGGACATCCAGGTACTTCGCTATGAACACATGGGCGACCGCTCGCTGCTGCTGCGATACACCCGGCTGCGCGACAGACCGCTTACCGACGATGCCAAAGAAGTGCTGAAGCATTTATCTAAGCTATGGGGCTTTACGGTCAGCATGGAAGTATTTGACGAGCGCGAGGGCGTTGTCGATCGCATCGACGTCAGCCCAGCGCGCTAGGGTCTAGCAGCAAGTGCTAATTAGCGGCCGCTGAACTCGGGCTTGGTCTTATCAAAAAATGCATTTACCGCCACCATGTGATCCTCTGTTTGGTGGCACTGGGCCTGAACATCGGCGCAAACGCTCAGGAAATCGTCCAGTTCCTGGCGTTGAGCGAGCTTCATTAGACGTTTGGTTTGCCTAAGTGCTTGTGGCGGCTTGCTGGCATAGGTGTTTGCATAGCCTTGGGCGCAGGACAAGAGTGTGTCGTCTGAGACCTTTTCCAACAATAAGCCGAGAGAGAGCGCTTCCTCTGCCTCAATAATACGCCCGCTGAAGCTCAACTCGGCGGCACGTTGGTAGCCCACTAAACGCTGCAGAAACCAGGCCCCGCCGTCACCGGGAATGATTCCCAAATTGATGAAGGTTTCACCAAATCGGGTACTGTCACAGCCGATACGCAGATCGCACATACAGGCGAGGTCAAAGCCAGCGCCGACCGCAGCGCCATTTACCGCAGCGATGGTAACCACCTCGGCGTTGTGCATTGTTCTTGAGATGCGTTGAATGCCATTGCGATAGCTGGCGCTGATCTCAGCAGGGTTGCCGCCAAACATACCTTGCTTGTCGCGCATTTCCTTTACATTGCCGCCAGCACTAAAGGCGCGGCCTTCACCAGTGAGAATTAAGCAGGAGATAGCGGGGTTTTGGTTTGCCCAATTGACGGTATCGCAGATGTCGTCGATGAGCGCGCTGCCCGTTAGGGCGTTGCGGATGTCGTCGCGCTGGAAACACAATAGAGCGACTCGCCCGTCCACAGTCAAGGTTGCATCGCGCAGCGTTGGCATGGCCATTTGGTTTTCTCCCTCGTTTACGTCGCGGCAATTATGCCATAGCGGCCGCCATCGATAGCAGTGTGTTCACACGGATAGCGAAACACCTTTTACCTTGCCTGCGTATACCTAGGCGGAGGTGACCTATGACGAAATGTGAATTTGACGACCTGAATCATTACCCTGTATCTGAGATCGAGGTGCATTCTCTCGATGGCGGTATGTATGTTCTTTCGGCCATTATTGACGGCGGGAGTTTCCCGGTCTATGAACGCGGCAAGAGAATGGTAACGCGGGATATAACAAGCCTGCGAAGACGCCTGGCCGACTGTCGCTGCCAAACGTTTTTTCTAATTCAGCGCAGTGCCTATGACGAAATGCTGGGCCAGCCAGTTAAGAGTGAGGAGACGGAAATGCGCATCGCAATAGCGCCGCTCAGCGACGAGCATTTAATTTAAGGCGGGGTGAAGACGGCTGCCGCATTAGCGGCAGCTCTGGCTTAGAAACTCATTTCGCGTGCTGGGGTCGCTTTTAAAACTGCCACCCAGGGCTGTGGTTTGTGTACGTGAGTTAGTGTCCATGACGCCGCGACTTTTCACGCAGTAGTGAATCGCATCGATGGTAACGGCAACATCTTCCGTTTCCAGCAGGGTTTGCAGAGCGACCAACACTTGTTGGGTAAGGCGCTCTTGCACCTGAGGCCGTTGTGCAAAGAAACGCACAATACGGTTAATCTTCGACAGTCCAATCACTTTCTCGCCGGGAATATAGGCGACTGTGGCTTCGCCATCGATAGTAACGAAGTGGTGCTCGCAGGTGCTTGTTACGCTAACGCCACTGACCTTTACCATTTCTTCGACACGCATTTTGTTGTCGATATTGGTGATTTTCGGGAAGTTGTTGTAATCCAAGCCACAAAAAATTTCATCTACATACATTTTCGCAATCCGCGATGGGGTTTCTTCAAGACTGTCATCACTGAGATCGAGGCCGAGGGTTTCCATAACACCCAGCATCAAGTCGGCGATCCGCTGCTTTTTTTGGTCGTCATTCAGTGAGCTTTGGGGGCGCATCGGTGTTTCTAGGCCCGCTTCCAGTAATGCGCTGTGTACGGCACTGGCTTCCTTGGAAATCATGTTTTTGTCTCGTGTTGTTTTTCATCGTTTACGCAATTTACAGATATTTGGTTTCCTGACCGGTAAATCAAGTTAGTGCTCGCCTCGGTCGATTTGTGTCTCAGCCGCAAGCCGCAGTATTTGCGCCTACACTGGTAAGAGGATGGAAAAAGGTGAGGCGAAAAGATGGCCGAACAGAGCGAGCACTGGGCAGCAAACAGTGCCGACTACCAAAGAGCATGCTTGCTGGGCGGGGCGGTAGGTGACGCGCTGGGCGCCCCGGTGCAGTTTTTTAGTCTCGACGATATTGTGCAGCAGTACGGAGAGCGGGGCGTACTCGACTATATGCCGGCCTACGGAAGGAAGGGAGCGGTCACCGACGACACGCAACGCCTTATGTTCACCACCGAAGGCATACTCCGCTACCGCGTGGCGAGCGCGAGAGGCGAGCAGCCAGATTTACGAAGTTTTATTCATCGCGCGGACTTACGTTGGCTATCCACGCAGACCACAACCACCACAGGGCAGCAGCGCAGTTTCTTATTGGCAGAGCGCGGGCTCTACAGTCAGCGAGCAGCGCGCGATAGTTTTCTGGCGGTGTTAAGTAAAAGTCAGCAGGGCGGCGTAACGGCTGACAACCAGTACCAGTTCGGTGCCGGTTTGAGCCGAATTGCGCCCCTTGCTGTGCACTTTGTTAGTGATACGCGCAAATTCTGGGGAGAGGCGCTGCGTGCTGAAATGTTCTCACTCAGCGCCGATATCAGCGCCCTCAGCGATGGCCACGTTAATGGTCGTTTAACCGGCGGCGCACTGGGCATACTGTTGCTTGGCTTGTTGTATGGTCACCCGCCTGAGGCGTGCCTGGCGCGGATCGACGAGCAGCTGCGCCCCAACAAGGACAGCCAAGCCTTGCGCCGAGCTATCGATCACGCCGTTGAGTTGGCCAATGCTCAGCCAAACTCGGCCAGTGCCGCAGAATCCCTCTGTGGCGACTCTATGGCCCTGGACGTATTTTCCGTAGCCTTGTACTCACTGCTGTGCGCCGAGGACTTTGCCTCTGGTCTGGTGCTGTCGGTTAATCACAGTGGTTTAAGTGACAGCTGCGGCGCGTTGGCGGGGCAGCTATTGGGTGCCTGGCGCGGCCTCGATGATATTCCACAGCATTGGCTACAAGACCTTGAGCATAAAGCGCTGCTAGACTGCTTGGCAGCGGACTTTTTGAAGTCCCCCGAAGACCCGTTAATGAAGCAACGTTATGGTGGTTAATTAAGGGAAGGGCGCTCTTTGACTCAAATTGACTTATCGTCGTTACAACACCCCGTTTTAGAAAAGAAACTCTACCGTCAGCGGCGCGATCAACTCCAGCTCGATCTAATGGCTTTGCAGCTGCAATTATACCGAAGCCGACGCCGTGCAATACTCGTGGTAGAGGGCCCGGATGCGGCGGGGAAAGGGGGATTTTTGCGACGTGCCCTGCGGTATATGGACCCCCGAGGGGTGCGGGTCCATGCCATTGGGCCCCCGGATGCCATAGAGGCGGGGCAGCACTACCTGCAGCGATTTTGGCGGCGCCTGCCTACCTCCGGACAATTGTGTGTATTCGACCGCTCTTGGTACGGGCGTATTCTGGTGGAACATGTCGAGCACGGATACAACGAGCGGGAGCGTGCGTGTCGCGAGATTGCCGAATTTGAAAGGATGTTAGTTGACGACCAGATTATGGTGGTTAAGGTGCTGTTTTACATCGATAAAGAAACGCAGCGCAATCGTCTGTTGACCCGTTTGGAAAGCCCGGAGAAACACTGGAAAATCACCGATGCTGACCTGAATAGCTTTCCGTTTCATCATCAGTATTGCCAGGCCTACGAGTACATGTTGAAGCAGTGCTCCCAGCCGGTACCGTGGCAGCTTGTTGCGGCGAACGACAAGTACCATGCCCGGGTTGCCGGTATGGAGGCCCTGAGTGAGCAGTGGCGTCAGCACCTCGGAGAGCCGGCACACCCGCAGGCCAACGCGGCCTTTGTCGCAAGGGCTCGGCGCGTGCTGGAGCGACGACGGGAAGACAGCGCCGATTGAATTCAAGGCGTTGTTATTGTGAGCGTTATCGCGCTGATTCTTACCAATATCGGTAGAAGGCTAGGGGCCAATACGAATACAGCTCTGCTGTGCGGCGGTGCACTATGTTTTAAAGGAGGGTGTGCGAGAATGACGGTAACATCCCGTTGTGACCCCTCCGGATGAAACGCGATATCAAAAGGATGCATGTTGATTTTTAAGCGCTTGAAGGATATCTACAACACGCTTGGCCCGCGATTACTCGCCGGTGTGCTGCTGGTCTTCCTCTGTGTATTTATTGTGATGTTTCCGTTGGCGGAGCGTCGTGCCTATCAACAGGAAGTGTCGGCGGTTGGCGAGGTGTTGAGCAGCCTTCTCGATGCTCGCGCGCGAGCGCTGGATAACCACATAGGCCAGTACGAAAGCGACACGCTTTTCCTGGCTAACACGCCGCCCATCTCTGGCATTATGCGCGCCTCGGAAAATTCCGGGGAAGACCCCGACACCCGCAGCAACCTGCAAGACTGGCAGCAGCGCTTACAAGAGATTTTTAGTGCCTACATGTACAGCCGCGGTGAGGTGCGTCAGCTGCGCTTTATCGGAATGGATGATGGTGGGCGGGAATTAGTGCGCGTCGACAGTGATGGCGAGTCCGTTCAAATTATTCCCCAGTCTCAGTTGCAGCAAAAAGGCCATAGTGACTACGTTAAAGAATCTAGCAAGCTCAATGAGGGCGAGGTGTATTTTTCGCGGGTTAATTTTAACCGCGAGCGCGGGAAGATCGAGCGCCCACTTTGGCCCACGCTGCGAATAGCAACGCCGGTTTTCGACGCGCAACAGCGTTTGTTTGGCGTGGTCGTGATGAATCTGGATTTTAGCTACAGCCAGCGATTGATCCGGGAAGACCTGCCGCAGGGCTACCGAGTTTACCTCCTCGATGAAGAGCAGCATTTTTTGTTGCATCCCTACAGTGAAAAAACCCTGGCCTACGAACTTGGGCCGTCCTATCAGTGGGGGCAGGCCTTCGATGCGCCGATGGCCGATGGCCTGCGGCCCTATCGTGAGCGCGGTGGGGAAGCCACTTGGTACTCACTGAAACAGCGATTGACCTACGATGACCGCCATTGGGTCACGTTGGTTGTCGCCGCAGATCAAGCGCTGGTTGATGATGCGGTATTTCGCATGCTGCGTTTTAATGCGGCGGTTTTTGTGTGCTTTACGCTGATCACCTTCATATTACTTCTTCAGTTCGTTGTGAATATGCGCCGACGCGACGAAGCCATTGAGCGAAATGCGGAGCGAGTCGCGATTATTGATGGCAGTAACGATGCCGTGATCGCGGTCAGTCTGGATGGCGTGGTGATTAGCTGGAACGCAGCGGCAGAGTTGCTGTTCGGCTATCGCGAAGACGAGGTGGTAGGGAAGACGACGGCGTCACTGATTTTGCCGGATGACTGCAGAGATGAAGAGCAGCTTTTTCTAAAGCAGATGCGCGCGGGTGTGCCTGTGCCTCATGTGGAAACGCACCGGAAAGATAAATCGGGTAACCGTATTGAGGTCGCTATTAATGTCTCGCCTGTGAAGGTCGCTGGCAAAATAACCAGCGCGGCGATGATCGTCCGGGATATCAGCCAGGAGAAGGAATCGCGCAGCAAATTGCGCCAGCTCAATGAGTCCCTTGAAGAGGTGGTGGCCCAGCGTACCAAGGACCTGAGTGAGACCTTGGCAACTCAGCGGGCAATTCTTGAAAAGGCCGGCTACGGAATTATCGCCAGCGACCCCAGGGGCAAAATCACCCTGTTTAATTCCGCTGCGGAGAAAATGCTCGGCTATCGCCAAGAAGAGGTGGTAGGCCAGCGCTATATCAACAGCTTCTTTGTTGGCGACGAATTTAACCAGGCCCTGCGTGACAAGGCGATTGAGCAGGGCGGTGAGCTCGATACCTATTCGCTTTTAAAGGCGGGTTTCAGTGATGAACGAGAGTGGGTATTTCGTCGACGGGATGGGCAAGAGTTCCCAGTGTTATTAAAAACCGTATCGATGCTCAGCGACGAGGGGGATGTACTGGGCTTCCTCAGCGTGGCCGTGGACTTAACCACCCGCAAGCAAGAACAGCGCGAGCTGGAGCACGCCAGGGCGGTGGCGGAGGACGCCAGCAAAGCAAAGAGCGAATTCCTCGCCAATATGAGCCATGAAATTCGCACACCGATGAATGCGGTGCTGGGGATGCTAAACCTATTGGATCATACCGGCCTCAATGCAAGGCAGCGCGATTATGTGCAAAAGGCCAGTGGCGCTGCCGAGGCCTTGCTGGGGATCATCAACGATATTCTGGATTTCTCCAAAATCGAGGCGGGTAAGCTGTTGCTGGACCCTCACCCCTTTAGCGTGGACGAGGTCTTGCGCGATATCGCCAATATTCTGAGTATGAATGTTGACGAAAAACAACTGGAAATACTCTTCAATGTGGACCCGGCCATTCCCAGTCAGGTGTGTGGTGATGCCCTGCGTATCAAGCAGGTGCTTATCAATCTCGCCGGGAATGCCGTGAAGTTCACCGATAGCGGCGAAGTGATGATCAGTGTGGTGGTGCAGCACCAGCAGCGCCAGCGCATTGTTTTGGGTTTCAGCGTTCGCGACACCGGTATTGGCATGTCGGTTGAACAGCAGCAGCGCATTTTTCAGTCTTTCTCTCAGGCCGAGGCGGGAACGACCCGTCGATATGGCGGCACGGGGCTCGGCCTGGTGATCTGTCAGCGCTTGATCCGCATGATGGGTGGTGAACTCGAAGTCGACAGCGAGGAAGGCTGCGGCAGTACGTTTTCATTTAGCCTGTTGTTAGAAAATGTCGAAGGGGCAGAGCGCTCGGCACCGCGTGCGCGTGAACTCTCTCAGGGTTTACAGGGTCTTCGTATACTGTGTATTGATGACAACGCCAACGCGCGACAGATCATCTCTACCAGTTGCGAGTCGATGGGCTGGCACTGCGACGAAGCGGCGGATGGCGAGTCCGGCGTGGAAAAAATCCGCGCTGCCTCGACGCCTTACGATGTCGTGTTTATTGATTGGATGATGCCGGGCATGAACGGCTGGCAAACCGCTGAGGCGATCCGCCGCGAGCAGGGTGAGCGCTGTCCAAAACTGGTGATGGTGACCGCCCACGCGAAAGATGTATACGCGCAGGAAGAGCGCGAGGGCGGCAGCCCGATGGATGGTTTTTTGATGAAGCCGGTAACCGCCTCAGATATTTTCAATGCTGTTAGCGAAGCGCTGACACATGCTGTGGCACCGAGCTTGCCGGCGAGGGCGGAGCCGGTAGACGCAGTCTCCGAGGTGGATGACAGCGACAAGAACGAGGTTGTCAGTCCAGTGGCGAAGGGTCCGCTGGCAGGTATGCGCCTGTTATTAGTGGAGGACAATCTCACCAACCAACAAGTGGCGCGGGAGCTGCTGGCATTGGAGGGCGCTGAGATCGAGTTGGCTGAAAACGGCTTGGAGGCGCTGGAGCAAATACGCACGAGTGCATCGCCCTTTGATGCCGTATTGATGGATTTGCAAATGCCTGAGATGGACGGCCTGACAGCGACCAGGAAGATTCGTCAGGAAATGGGTCTGGTAGATTTGCCCATCATCGCGATGACCGCCAACGCCCTGCCATCTGATCGCAAGGCCTGCTTAGACGCAGGAATGAATGATCATGTAGGCAAGCCTTTTGAGCTGTCTGAATTGGTTGATGCCGTGTTAAAGGCCGCGGGGCGAGAAGCAGTGGCCGATGAGTCAGTTGTGGTTGAGCGTGTCGAGCCCGATTTGCCAGCGTCACCGGAGGGCTTCAATTTTAAGGAAGCCTTGCTGCGCATGGGGAATAATCGCGGCTTGCTGGCCACGCAGGCGCGACGATTTGCCGACAGGCATTGCGGTGACCTCAAACTGGTTGAGAAAAGTCTGCGTGGAAATAACGCGCCGCTGGCAACTCGTGAACTGCATACCGTGCGCGGTGTTGCCGCCACACTGGGGGCTTCGGCGCTGGCGCAGATGTTGGGTGACCTTGAGGATGCTTGTAAACAGGGGGCAAGTGCCGATGCCCTTGTTGAGGATCTCCAGCGTGCAGACGCCGAATTAAAACGCGCATGTGCCGTTTTTAGTGAGTTGGCGAACCAGTTGACGCCCGCGCCCAGTGCAGGCGATGAAGGGCATACCAAGGTGGATGCCGCGCAGCTACTCAAGGGTTGTGAGGAGCTAGAAGCTCTCCTTCGGGACAGTAATATGCGCGCGATGGCCGTGCACGATACGCTCCGCGCGGAAGTGGGCTTGGCAGCGGTCGCCGGAGCCGAGATACTGGCGGAATCCATAGCGAGTCTCGATTTTGCCGGCGCCCTTGCTGCGCTGGAGCGTGTTAAGGCAGAGCTCGACGCGCAAAACAGTAATACGGAGCTGTAAACAATGACGGAAAAAGCACTCGACTGGGTGAAGCCGATGTTGCGGTCGCTGCCAAAGCTACTGCTCGTCGACGACCAGCCGGTGAATATCCAGACCCTCTATCAGATTTTCGCTGACGATCATGAAGTGTTCATGGCGACGAGTGGCGAGCAAGCGCTGGCGCTGTGTCGAGACAAACAGCCCGATCTGGTATTGCTGGACGTGATCATGCCGGGTATGGATGGCCTGGAAACCTGCCAACGTTTGAAAGAGGATGACGATACCGCCGACATTCCTGTGATTTTTGTGACCTCGCAAAATAGCCCCGAAGAGGAGACCCACGGCCTGGAGGTGGGTGCTGTCGATTTTATTAGCAAGCCAGTAAACCCCGCAGTGGTTAGAGCTCGGGTAAAAACGCAGCTCACACTGAAAGCGCAAACTGATGCGCTGCGCATGCTTGCTTCCCTGGATGGTTTGACCGGCGTGCCCAATCGACGCATTTTCGATGAGCGGCTGGATGCCGAGTGGCGGGCATGTCGCCGTTCAGGGTCGCCCCTTTCGTTGCTGATGGTTGATGTTGATCACTTCAAACTCTACAACGACCACTATGGCCACTTGGACGGTGACCAGTGTTTGAAGGCAGTAGCATCGGCGTTGGCTTCCAGTGTTGAGCGCGGACGCGATATGCTCGCCCGTTTCGGCGGTGAGGAATTTGTCTGCCTGTTACCGGATACCGACCTGGAGGGCGCCAAACATATTGCCGAAAAATTGCGTCAGGCCGTTGAAGGGCTGGCGATCCCCCACGTTGAATCGAAAACGGCGGCAACGGTAACGGTGAGTCTCGGGGTTGCTACCACCGCCCAGTGCGATGCACTGGAGCCGCCGGACCTGCTTAAAGTTGCTGATGAGCAGTTGTATCTTGCCAAGCAATCTGGCCGCAACCGCGTCTTTGGCGTGCAATTTCCGCTAGCTCAGCAAGCTGAGTCGTGACATGAACCCGCTAATGCCCCACCTTGCCCGGGTGCTTTCAAGTACGTCCTTACTTTCCTTGCGGCGGGGCTACCACAGCGCGAAGCGGCGTTTGGCCGGCAGGCCGCATACGCTCGATGTGTTCATTCGCGTTGATGACCCCTACAGCTATTTGCTATTGCAGGTAATGGACGATGTCTGCTCGCGCTTTAATGTCGAGGTAAAGTGGTGGGTGATCGTCGAGTCGCCCGAGGACATGTACCCGGAAAAAACCATGTGGCGGGAGTATGCCTGTCGCGACGCTGAACATCTTGCCAGGCTATACAACTTAGACTTTCCCTCACAATTGCCCGCGTTAGAGCAGGCCGCTATCGACCATACGGCGGTATCCCTGCTGTCGTTACCCGTAGACGATTTTCCGCGGCAAGCGCGCGCCCTGCTGGCGGCGCTCTGGCAGGGACGGATGCCGACGCAATTACTCGCGTTGGATTCCTGGGCCCGTCAGTGCCTGGCGGAAAATTCTCAACGCTTACAAACGCTGGGGCATTACGCTGGGGCGATGATTTACTGTGCGCCGGAATGGTATTGGGGCGTGGACCGGCTGGATCACCTTGAACGGCGGCTTATTGCCGAAGGCGGTGCAAAGCGGCCGGATGAAAAGGCGGTGTATACGCGCAGCTACAGCGGTTTTTGTCGCGGTGAGCGCGCCGATGTTGTCGATCCGGATCTGCCCTTAGTGCTCTACTGGTCTGCGCGCAGCCCCTATTCATACTTGGCGCTAGAGAAGGCGGCGCAGCTGAGTGAGCACTACGGCATCGCGCTTGAGGTGAAGCCGGTGCTGCCGATGATGATGCGCGGGATGCCTGTACCTCCTGACAAGAAAATGTATATTTTTCATGACACGGTTCGGGAGGCGGAAAAGCAGGGCCTGGAGTACGGTTTTGTTGCCGACCCGCTGGGCGATGCCGTGGAGCGTTGCTATGCACTTTGTGACTACGCGGAGTCTAGCGGACGCTTGCTACCGTTTTTGCTTAGTTTTGCCCGCGGCGTAAATGCTCAAGGCATTGATGCCGCCAGCGATCGTGGATTGAAGCGTATTATTCAGCGCTGTGGTTTGGATTGGCAGACAGCGCGACAGCAACTCGGCAATGACCAC
The DNA here is from genome assembly GCF_964011655.1 of uncultured Spongiibacter sp. NCBI lineage: Bacteria > Pseudomonadati > Pseudomonadota > Gammaproteobacteria > Cellvibrionales > Spongiibacteraceae > Spongiibacter > uncultured Spongiibacter sp. The sequence continues at coordinate 20,883 of NZ_CAXGPO010000010.1, forward strand.
TGGCGGGGCGCGGTGCAAAAAAACCTGGAAGAGATGTATGCCATGGGTTGCTGGGGCGTGCCGAGTTTTCGCTATGGCGAGTTAGTGCTATGGGGGCAGGACCGCATTGGCATTGTGGAAAATGCCATGATAGGTAGCGCGGCCCTGCATCGCTGCTAAGCGACCTGTCGCTTAGCTTAGGCGAGCAAATGTTTTTGCCAGCAGCTGTGATAACAGGCCGGGAAATGCGCCGCTGACAATTTTAAATACCCTCGCGTCGACGCCAATGCAAATACTGCGCTTGTTGCGCTCTATCGCGCCTACAATGCGCTGCGCGGCGTAGTGTGCACTCACGCCAACGCGCTGCGCCAGTCGCATATTTTTCTCTGCCTGCTGTACATCGTCCGATTCTTTGAGTGTGGCCAGAATCATATCGGTCTTAATGGCTCCCGGATGAATACAGCTGACGCCGATTCCCTCGCCACTCAGTTCCGCGCGTAACGAATCACTGAATTTTTGCAGGGCCGCTTTGCTACTGCTGTACGAACACTGGCTGGGAAGACCGAAGAATGCTGCCATGCTAGATAGGTTGACGATGTGTCCTTGTCCGCTGTTTCTGAGCAGCGGCAGCAATTCTCGACTGAGAAACACAGCACTAAAAAAATTCAGTTGGAAGACCTTTTCCCAATCCGCTTGGCGGTGATTTTCAGTACTCTTCTGCAGAGTTATCCCTGCGTTGTTAATCAGAATATCAAGCGATGTGTACTGCTCTTTCAGTGCATCGACTAGATCTATCAGCTGATGGCGGTCGCAGAGGTCGGCGGTGTGACAAGAAATTGTGGCACCTTGTCCCTCCAGTGAATCCGCTAGCTGTTTGAGTGCGTCGCCGTTGATATCAACCAGTGCGAGGTGGCAGCCTTTACTGGCCAGAAGCGCCGCCAGCGCACTGCCGAGGCCACCGGCGGCGCCAGTGATCAAGGCCGTTTTAGCTGTAAAAGAGTTCATCAATTCGCTCGTAAAAAAAGGGCGGTGGCCGGAGGGTGGGCCGGACACCACCTAATGACAGGAAGGTTAGAAGGTTTTACGAAGTTCTATGCCGTAGGTGCGCGGGTCGCCGAGCACAGTAGTGAGTGTGCCGATACTGTCTCCGGCGGCTACCGCACCAATGTCGTAGCGCTCGTCGGTCAGGTTTTTCACGTAGGCGGCAATGCTCAGGTCATCGGCGTCGTTGCTCCAGCTCAGGCGCGCGTCGAAGAGCACATAGGCATCGGCATACGTGAGTGCTTCCTTGCGTTTTGACGCCTCCCACGCGCCTCGGTCCAGGCCGAGGTAAATATCGCTCTTATAGCTGGCGTCTAGTCGGGGCACGAAGCGACCGAACTCGGTATTGAGCGTGTACTGGATACCCAGTGCCGCTGTTTCTTCCGGCGATACTGCAAATTCTTCGTCAGAACGGTCGATGGGAACAAACTCACCACGAAGCGCCAGGGATTTCAGGTCGTTATCCATGAATTCTTCATAGCGATAATTGTTGTTGCTGTAAGTGAAGTTGACCATGGTATTCATTGACGGGAACCACATTACCTCCAGTTCGGCACCTTCGATTACTGATTCACCCGCATTTTGCGAGCCAACTACCAAGGTGTTGTTCGAATCAACATTTACAGTGATTAGGTGCATGTTCTCAAACGTCATGGAGTAGGCCGCAAGATTGATCCGCAGAGAGCGTTCTAGCGCATCGATCTTGATACCGATTTCGCGGTTTTCGAGCTCTTCGGGTTCAACTACGCTCAGGCCGTCTAAGCCAAATGGCTCCTGGAAGCCTGACTTAAAACCGTTGCTCCATGTTGCGTAAACCATCGCCGAGTTGATGATGCTGCCGTCAAGCAGTTCCTCGGGGAAGATATAGGCGGCAGAAGCCATCGGTGTGAATTGACGGAAGGTGTCTTCTCGCTGGTCGATTTTCGCATCGCCTAAGGGCGCTCGAATATCGCCAGTGAAACGTTCGCGCAAGATGTTGTTGGCAATGGTGAGTGGGTCTTGTGACCAACGCCCCAAAAATGCCATGGCCCCCATATCTGGCAATACCGGAACAAAGCGTGGGTCTGCACTAGAAATGATGGAGGTCACTTCAGCGAGGTCGGCGCTGCGGGTAACCAAGTAGGAGTCGCGCGTCTCTTCGGTGTAGCGCCCGCCCAGCGTAACCTCTAGGTTGTCGGTGATGTGCCATGTGGCTTGAGTAAACGCAGCAAAGGTTTCACCGTCGATTTCAAAGTCCTGAACGGTTGCCAATGGCAGTGCGCCCGCGACTAAAGGTAGTGTGCCACCGGGAACAAGACCAGTCAGTGTGTTGAGCAAGTCACCGACAACGCCAATGTCTACACCTTGCTGGCCAGCTGCCAAACCAAGAAATTTGGTGGGCTCGGCACCGACGAGTGGGTTGGCAGTGTTAAAGCGCTCGGACTTGTATTCGTCTTGCCAGAAGATACCCGCCGCGTAGTCGACACTGTCGAACAAAACGCCGTTGAATTGCAGTTCAAAGGTAAGCGATTCTTGCAGGCTGTCGTCGAGTAGGTCTGCTCGCAAAAACTCTGCTGGCCCGCCTTCGTCTGCGGTCGTTTGCGGGTTGAATTTCGTTGCGTCGCGGTAGCCCAGAATAGACTTCATGCTGTGGTCTGCACTGAACTGGTAGTCAAAGGTCAGGCCGAGCATAAGCTCGTCTTGGTCTTTTTTCTGACGCTGACTATCGCCTTGATTGGTGTGCAGGTCTGCCTGTGACTCGCGGGAGTTTGCCTCACAATTGTCTTTGTAGGCCGAGGGATTGTTTGGGTCTGTGTCACCGGGCCAAAGTATGCCGAGGCCGTTCACAAAGAGGGCATCTTCGTTGACAATCCGACAGTGGTACGAGGGGAAATTTTCCCGCGTGCGGCCGACAAAGGCAAAACCGTCGATGGTTAAATCATCGCTTGCCAGCCAGCGCGTTTGGAAAATGGCAGACAGCCGATCGATCGACTGATTTTCCCGGCCGGTGGCGTCCTTCAGGAAGCCGTCGCGGCGGCGGGTGTTTACCGATATGCGGGTCAGCAATTCATCATTGATGGGTAAGTCGACCGCGGCTTGCAGGCGCTGCTCATTGTAGTTACCAAGACTGCCCTCAATATAGCCGCCGAATTCTTCTCCCGGTTTTGTCAGGGTGAAGACCAGAGCACCCCCGGTATTGTTCTTACCGAACAGCGTTCCCTGCGGCCCACGCAGAACCTGAACGCTGTCTACATCGATGGTATCCAAAAGCTGGCCATCCGGACGTGGGATGAAAATACCGTCTAAATAGACGCTCACTGACGGGTCGAAGCGCGCAAAGGGCGCTCGCTGGCCGATGCCGCGAATAAAAATTTGGGGCGATGTGCTGTTATTGATTTGCAGGCTGGGCACCGACTTACTCAACTCCTGAGCGCCGAGTATGCCCTGCTCACGTAGCGAGTCCCCGGTGATCGCGGTGACGGCGACCGGCGTTTCCTGAATGCTCTCAGCGCGTTTTCGCGCGGTGACGATCACTTCTTCAATCACGCCCGCGGAGCTGCCTTGGTTCGCCGCCACGGCGGGGGGCAGGGTTGCCGCCATGAGTCCTGCCAGTGTGAGAGGAAGGCGGTGGTTTTTCTGCGTTTTCATAGAACACACCTTTATCATTATCTGCATAGGTTTAAGGGTTAAAGTTGCTTGAGCACCGTTGGCAGAAGCGGCCGCAATATCGGCCGAAGTGGCCAGAGTAGACGCCTGACGTTGGCAAAGAGCATGTGCATTTCCTGCTGGTAGTCTTCGAAGCTGTGCCGTTGATAATTCAGCAGTGCCTGGGACTCGCGCGTATCCATCCAATGGGTGTAGAAATTTGCCTGTCCGTGAATACCCTCTGGTAGTGGCAATCCCAGCGCTTGAAACGCGGTATTGATGAATTGCCGTTGATTGATTTGGCAGCGTTCCCCGCCACCGAGTAAAAGTGTTTTGGCTTGCGCGGCGGGGCAGCTCAGTGCTCGACTAATCGCTAGCGCGACATCGCGGGGGTGAATGTATTCCAGCGGCGTGTCAGGGTGAATCGCCAGCAGCTGTCGAAGTACCTCGCGCTCTGTTCGCGTGGTGCGAGCATCTACCGAGACCCCCACTCGCATAATCACCCAGGGAATAGCCGATTGCTGAAGGTATTGCTCAACTGCCAGCTTGTGCTCGGTGTATTTGTCAGTGGCGATCACCGGGTCTGCACAATGGCGCAGTGGCGCCTGGCGTTGTGAGTGTCCGAACACGGTTACCGACGATGGAAAGATAAACAGCGGGGCCCGCGACTGCGCTTGCGCCTGGTCGATAAGTGAACAGCTAGCGTCGACGTTTACCCGATGAGCGACAGCGGGTGCACGCTCGGTTAAGGGGGGCAGCATTGAGGCGAGGTGGACGATGGCATCCATGTCGTCGACTAGCGCCGCGTGCTGGGTGCTATCAGTGATATCGCCCAGCAGGATTTCACAGCGTGCTTGATAGGGTTTGGCTAATTGCCGCTGTTGTGGCGCATCCAGGTCGCAGCAGCGCAGCTGATGGCCGTCGGCCAATAGCTGTTCCACCACCAATTGCCCCAGGTTACCAAACGCCCCTGTTACCAGTACTTTCATCGGGCGAGGCCTTTGCCTTTACGGCGAGCTTGTGAACAGTGCGACTGCATAATGTCTCGTTATTTTTTGTAACTGGTTTACATAAGTTGCTCGGCAAGATATATAATTGCGTTACATAAGTCAACGTCGCGGCGTCGACGCCACGCTCGCCATACAAGGCGTGCATAGGAAGAAATAGGCGGGGTTAGGCGGGATAGTTTTTGCGAAAGGTGGCGGCGCCCATGGCGGCAATTTGGTAATCGATCATTTGATCGAAGGCGGCGAGGATGTCGCTATAGTTGCTGCTGTGGTCAAGCGCATTCAGCGCGGCCACAGCGGCCTCGATGGTTGATAGACCGTCACTGCGGGGGGACTTTCGGATACGGTAGTGGCTGGGCGCCGAAGGGCTAATAGCGAGGCAGGGCAACTCTGTGAGCCAGGGGTTCAAGTGCAACAGTCGCCGTACTTTTCGCCAGCTGCCATCGAGCAACAGTATCTGGGAGAACTGACGTTGCTGTGCTTGCGCCGCGCTGAGCGGGTTTTCGCCGGGAAAGATTAGCAGGCATTGCTTGCGCCAGTCTGGGCCCAACAAGGCCTCGGGCTGAAAATACTCGCCGACGACTAATCGACTATCTTGTATGGAGCGCTGCAGTAACGGGGCCGAGGAGAGAGCATGCCGTGCCTCTTTCGGGTCTTGTAGAATAATCAGCTCATATGCACAGCGGCGCGTGACAATAACGTCGCACAGGCAGGTTTTCGTTGGGCGGTTGCATGCGTCGCAGTGTGAGCGTGCCAATGGAGTCTCCGGTTAAGATGTCGCGCGTCGTTGAGGCTACCACTATAGAGGAAAAGGAATTCATGGCGCACTGGACCCCGAATGAAATTGCCGACTTGTCGGGCAAAACTGTGCTGATCACTGGCGCGAATAGCGGCATCGGCTTTGAAACGGCGGCGCAGTTGGCGGCGCGCTCAGCGCGGGTAGTCGTCAGTTGCCGCAGCCAGGAAAAGGCCGATCAAACGCTGCAGCGCATTCAGCAGCTTGTGCCTGGCGCGCAGCTATCGGCGATAACCATGGAACTGTCTGACCTGGATTCAGTTGCCCGTGCGGCTGACGTGTTTTTGTCCACACATGGGCAACTCGACTGTTTGGTAAACAATGCCGGGGTGATGGGCCTGCCGCTGCTGCGCAATGCGCGCGGCCATGAAATGGTGTTTGCTGTCAGCCACCTTGGTCATTTTGCACTTACCGCGCAACTGTTGCCGGCACTGCGTGCGGCGACACAGGCGAGGGTGGTCACGGTTTCCAGCCTCGCTGCGCGCAAGGGGCAATTGCTAATGAATGATCTGCATTGGCAGCACACGCCTTACTCCAAAGTCGCGGCATACGCGCGCGCCAAATTAGCGAATCTGAGTTTTGCACTGGAGTTACAGCGTCGCTTTGACGCCGCGGGCATGGAGGCCCTCAGTCTTGCCGCCCACCCGGGCTATGCGGCAACCAACGTCGCCTATGCCAGCGATGCGCCGGCGGGGTTGCGGCGGCGTCTGTGGGAGTGGATTGCGTATTTGGGGAATCGAATTTTGGCGCAGCCAGCAGAGCAGGGAGCCTGGCCAACGCTGTATGCGGCGACGTCGCCAGTGGTTAGCGGTGGTGACTATATCGGCCCAGCCGGCCCCTTTGAATTTCGCGGCCCGCCCACCAAGGTGGCGGCGGTGGCGGCAGCGCAGGATCCGGCGTTGGCAGCGGAGCTGTGGCGCCAGTCTGAAGACTTATGTGGTGTGAGGTTGTTATGACGGTTATACAGTGGCACGACGGCCTGCTAATGGCCTACGCGGCAATGTCGGTGTTGGTATTTGTGGTACTGCAGTTTTTTATTAAGGCATCGTACGGTCGCCACGATACCGAGGATCGCGCCTGGTGGTGGGGGCCGGGAGTGCCGACGCGCGTGGCATGGGTGATCATGGAGGCGCCGTCGTCAATCGGCTTTGCGGTGATCTATTTTCTGGGTGACAACGCTTGGCAGCCCGTGCCGTTATTACTGTTTGCGCTGTGGCAGGTACATTACTTCCAGCGCAGTTTTATCTACCCGTTTAAGCGCAGCGTTAAGCCGGGCGATAAAACGCCCTTGTTACTGCCGCTGATCGCGCTGTTCACCAACTTTGGCATTTCGTTTCTCAATGCCAGCATACTGTCTTGGTCGTCGTTGGCGATGGATTACACCGCGGCATGGATTACCGACCCGCGCTTGATCTTAGGTGTTGCGCTGTTTTTCGTCGGCTATTACGTCAATCGTCGCAGCGATGCCATGTTGGCCGCGCTGCGCAAACCGGGAGAGAGCGGTTACAAAATACCGCGTGGCTGGTTGTATGAGTGGGTGTCGTGTCCCAATTACCTGGGAGAAATCATGGTGTGGTGTGGTTGGGCGCTCGCAACGTGGTCGTCGGCGGGGGCTGTTTTCCTGTTGTGGACCTTGGCGAACTTGCTTCCCCGTGCTCTCAGTAATCACCAGTGGTATCGGCAGACCTTCGACAATTACCCGGCACACCGCAAAGCGGTATTTCCGGGTATTTTGTAGAGGACGACCCTGCGTTACTGGAGTTCTGGCAAATCTTTGAAGAGGGCCAGCGCATCGGGGTTGGCCAGAGCATCGACGTTTTTCACGGTTTTGCCATGAACCACATCGCGCACTGCCAGCTCGACAATCTTGCCGCTGATCGTGCGTGGAATGTCTGCCACCGCGATAATTTTTGCCGGTACATGGCGCGGCGTGGTTTCCTGACGAATGGTATTGCGGATGGTATTGCGCAGGGAGTCGTCCAGCGTGCAGCCTTCACGCAGCACCACAAATAGGACAACTCGCACATCGCCTTGATATTGTTGCCCGATGCAGATGCTGTCGACAACGTCGGCCACCTTTTCAACTTGGCGGTAAATTTCCGCGGTGCCAATGCGCACGCCCCCGGGGTTGAGCACGGCGTCGGAGCGGCCGTGAATGATCATGCCGCCGTGTTCGGTGATCTCGCCGTAATCTCCGTGGGCCCAGACATTGGGGTAGGTGTCGAAGTAGGCCGCGCGGTATTTGGCATTGTCGGGGTCATTCCAAAACCCGATGGGGGCGCTGGGGAAGGGGCGAGTGCAGACCATTTCGCCCTTTTCACCGACAACGGCGTTGCCATCATCGTCCCAAACCTCTACTGCCATACCCAAGCCGAGACACTGAATCTCACCCTCGTAAACGGGAAGGCAGGGGTTGCCGAGAACAAAGCACGACAGGATGTCCGTGCCGCCGGAAATCGATGACAGGCAAATATCCTGTTTAATGTGCCGGTACACATAGCGAAAGCTCTCGTCGGACAATGGCGAACCGGTCGATAACACGGCTTTTAAAGCACTGAGTTGATGGCTTTCAGCGGGCTTTACCCCGGCTTTTTGCAGCGCTTCGATGTACTTGGCGCTGGTGCCAAAAATAGAAATGCCTTCCTCGTCGGCCATGTCCATCAGCGATTGCGGCTGTGGGTAAAAGGGAGAGCCGTCGTATAGTACAAGGGTTGCTTCGCAGGCGAGGCCGCTTACCAGCCAGTTCCACATCATCCAGCCACAGGTGGAAAAGTAAAACAGCGTGTCCTCACTGCCCAGATCAGTGTGTAAGCGGTGCTCCTTCATGTGCTGAATGAGGCTGCCGCCGGCGCTGTGGACGATGCACTTCGGTACCCCAGTGGTGCCCGACGAATACATGATGTAAAGCGGGTGGTCGAAGGGCAGCTGCTCGAACTCAATATCGTTCGGCGAATACGCGGCGAGTGTCTCCGCCCACAATGTTGCCCCTTCGGGCAGCGATATTTCCTCGGCGGTGCGGCTGACGGGGACAATGATCAGCGTCTCTATGCTGCTGATCTGCGCCTTGATCTGCGACACGCGCGGTAAGCTGTCGAGGGTTTTCCCGCCGTAGAAATAGCCGTCGCAGGCAAATAGTACTTTGGGTTGGATTTGGCCAAAGCGATCCATCACGCCATTAATGCCAAAGTCCGGGGAACACGATGACCAGACTGCGCCAATACTGGCACTCGCCAGCATGGCGATGACGGTTTCGCTGATATTAGGCATAAAGCCGGCAACGCGGTCGCCGCGACCAACACCGGCATTGCGCAGCGCCTGGGCTAACTGGCTGACTCGTTGGTAGAGGCCGGCGTAGCTGATCGTCTCGCGCCGGCCGTTCTCCAGCCGGGAAATCAGTGCGGTTTTATCACTGCGGTTACGCAGCAAGTTTTCAGCGAAATTCAGGCGAGCATCGGGAAACCATCGCGCACCGGGAAATTGGTTCCCGTCTACCAGAACCTGGTCGCTCGTTTGTGAGGCGCGAATATCGCAAAAGTCCCACACTGATTGCCAAAAAGCCTCGGGGGACTCCACCGACCATCGGTGCAGGTCGGCGTAGTTGTCGAACTGGCACTGCTGCTCTCGGTCGAGCTGCTGCAAGAATTGGCTCAATTGGCTGCGCTGAATGCGCGCCGCCGAAGGTTCCCAAAGACAGTTCTTCATTATTCGATGTCTCTATAGCTGGAGCGAGTGATAGGGTAATTGACGTAGACTGCCTTGCTGAGATATTTTTATCAAATTGATAATAATTATTAATTGTTAATTTTTTCTTATGAATGTCAGTGTTAAACAGTTGCGCGCTTTCGTCGCTGTGGCCGAGACAGGCAGCTTCGCGCAGGCATGTGAGCAATTGAATATATCGCAACCGGCGCTGAGCATGGCGGTGAAGAACCTCGAGGATGAAGTGGGTGGAAGCCTGTTTCTACGCTCGACCCGGTCGCTGAGTTTAAGCCCCGAGGGCAGTGCATTTTTGCCAACCGCTCAGCGCCTGCTGCGGGACTGGTCCGATGCCTTTACCGACTTGCAGCGTTTGTATAGCTTACAACAGGGCAAGTTGACCATCGCGGCAATGCCCTCGTTTGCCAGCACACGTTTGCCTGCAGTGTTGGCGACCTACCGGCAGCAGTTCCCCAATATTGATATCGCGGTGCGCGATATTGTGATGGAAGAGCTTATTGAAGCCGTACGCGCTGGCCGTGTTGAACTTGGCGTGGCCTTTGAGCCAGACGATAGCGAAGGGCTGGAATTCGAAGCGCTGTTTACCGACCGCTTTGTGGCGGTATTGCCAGAGGCACACCCCTTACTGACGCGCAGTCGTCTGCGGATAAAAGACCTGCTCGGCGATACGGTGATTACCCTGAACAGGGGCTCCAGTACCCGCCGCTGGACCGAAGATGCCTTTGCCAGGGAGTCACTTTCGCCCCCGGCGATCTTCGAGGCATTCCAGCTCACTACCGTGGGGGCAATGGTGGCCGCTGGTTTGGGGGTGGCGCTAGTACCCGCGTTGTGTGAGGAGCAGATGCATCAATTGGGCGCCCGCTGTAAGCCGATAAGCGGGCGATGCATCGAGCGCAGAGTGGGTATTATCAGGCGCCGACGACAGCAGCTGTCATCCGCGGCAGTGGCAATGCGAGCGTTATTGATGGAGAGCTAGGGGCTTGCCGAGGTGGGTGATGTTAGCAGCGCTACCTTCCCCCGCGGGGATACCCTAAAATACGGCCGCGACCCAGTGACAACGAGGGTGATAGCTGGGGTGATGACAACAATAGAGGGGGAGGACGGATGCTCGGTTTTTTACCGCCTGTGGTAAAGGGATTTCTCGCTGCGTGCCTGTTGGCCATGAATACCGTTGTACTGGCGCCGTTTTTGATGGTGGTATCGTTACTTCGCTTTCTTGTGCCGTTAGCGGGCTTTCAACGCCGCTGCACGGCGGCGGCAGTGTGGATCGCCGAATTGTGGATCGCGATCAACTCTCAGTGGATGCGCTTAACCCAGCGCATGCAGTGGGAAGTGGATGGTATTGAACAACTCGATAAGGACCAGTGGTATCTGGTGACCTCTAATCATCAGTCCTGGGCCGATATCTTTATTCTTCAGCATTTGCTGAATCGAAAAATTCCAATGCTCAAGTTCTTTCTGAAGCAGGAGCTCATATGGGTGCCGGTAATAGGCTTATGCTGGTGGGCGTTGGACTTCCCGTTTATGAAACGCTACAGCAAGGAATACCTGGAAAAGCACCCAGAAAAGCGTGGCCAAGACTTTGAAAGCACCCGCCGCGCCTGTGAGAAGTTTGAGCATTTACCCGTGTCGGTCTTCAATTTCCTGGAAGGTACGCGCTATACCCCTGCCAAACATGACGCGCAGCAGTCCCCTTATAAATGGCTGCTAAAACCCAAGGCAGGTGGCATCGGCTTTGTTGTGGGAGCAATGGGCTCAAGTGTCAAAACCTTAGTCGATATTACCATTGCTTATCCCGGCCACACACAGCCGTCCTTTGGCGACTTCCTTTGCGGACGGGTGGATAACGTTAAGGTTCGCGTGCAGAAACGAGAGATTCCCAGCGAATTTTTGGGTCGTAGCTACAGCGACGATGAGGACTTCCGCTATGAGTTCCAGCAATGGGTTAGCGCACTGTGGAAGGAAAAGGACCAATTGATGGAAGAGCTTCACCGATGACTCTCTGAGGTGAAAAGACCCATGGCCAATAACAATAAAATAGGGGCAGGCAGAATATGAAATTCGACTATGTAAAAACACGACGCGAGGATGTAGCCAGTATTCCAGAGAGCTGGTCAGGCGTAATAAAGACCGTTATGCGTCACTACACCCGCTTCAATGTCTGGGTGTATAAGAAAAGTGGCGGGAGGTTGATGAAAAACTTTCCCGGCGGTTATCCCATTTGTCTTGTTGGTATGACGGGCAAAAAAACGGGTAAAGCCAGAGAGATCGCACTGATTCATCTGCCGCTGGGTGACAAGAAGCTGCTGGTTGCCTCCCAAGGAGGCATGGCATCGCACCCTTTGTGGTATCACAATATCAAGGCGAACCCGGCGATTACGATTCAAGTTGGGCGCGAGCGCCTCGCCTACACGGCGCGAGAAGTGGACGCTGATACCAAGCGGGAACTCTGGCCTCACTTAGTTAGCCTATATCCCGATTTCGATGAATACCAGGCGCGCACTGACCGAGATATCCCCGTGTTTTGTTGCGAGCCGACAGCGCCATAAACGGCGCAATGGTAGGGGCTGCTTTACGCCCCTGATCCGTTGTTGCTAAGCCGCCTTCTTCAGCTTTTTCTTGAGTTTGGCGAGTTTGCCTTCGTGCTTGGCTATTTTCGATTTTCGCTGCTTGATGGCTTTTTTCAGACTGGTGATTTTCTTTTTCGCTTTCTTCGACATGGTGTCTTCCTCTGCTTAAAGGCCACTGAGTATGGTGGGAAAAACGGTGTGCCCACCGATACTAACGAGTAACAGTATAGTCGAGCATATTCAGGCTACTAGGTGTGTGCGCAGGGTTTTAGTGGGGCAGTTTAACGCCGTGGCTGAGCAGCCACTCCTCGTCCAGCTTCCAGATAACGCGGCTGATGCCCTCCTGAGCCATAACCTGCTCTCTGGCGTAGGCTTGCAGGTCGGCCAAGATTTGCTGAGCCTCAAAAAAACGCTCTTCGCTGACAGAGACGTTCTGCAAAGAAGGGTCAATAACCTTAATGATGACGGGCACTGGCACATCTGCTGAGCGAGGTGACGTCATTACCGCGACACCGTTTTTTACCGCTAAAACGCGAAAGCGGTAGGGGTAGCTATTGAGTTTGTCGTCTTGCTTCAATACCGCATTCAATGCGCGAACCTCCGAGGGCTCGTAAAAGATATTTACCATTACGGTGAGGGCGAGCGCGGCGATAAAAAACGCGTAAATCTTCATGCCTCGTGACATAGACAATCTCTTCAGCGGCAAGTGAGTAAACGCGCACTTTAGCGCATTTTTGCTGGAAGTATCTTGATGCGGCTCAACGCAGATAGAGTTAAGGACTTCGGCGTTTGCGAAAGACAGATTTCAGTAAACCTTGAAGCGCTCGCCACCGAGTAATCATCAGCGCGAGGAATATCATCAGGCAGCCTAGCAATTGCGTTGCACTAAGGCGCTCCATAAACCATGCCGCCGCGATCAGTGCCGTCCACACCGGCTCAAGCACCATGATAATAACGCCGTTGCTATACGGCGACAGGCTCTGTGCGTAGGTTTGCAGGTAAAAGCGCAGCGCCGTGCCAACGGTTGCAGAGAGCGTGACCCATAGCCAGACCATCGGTTGCCCGGCCAATACGCTGATGTGCCAGGTCTCGAGCAGTGCTGATAGTAGTCCGGTAACCGCCGCGACGGTGGTCAATACCAAGGTCGTTAGTGCCAATACTGGCACCTGCGGAACGTGTTGAGCGTGTCCGTGTTTATCGGCGCGTGACATCGGGTTGGCCGCGCGCGTGTTCAAATTGAAATACAGCGCAAATAGCGCCGCAGCACAGAGTAATAGCAGTTGCGATAACTCTAGCCGCAATTGCTGATTCAGAGAAAGGAGGGCGAGCCCAACACAGGCAACTGGCAGCGCGACCCAGGTGCTGCGCGGAACCGACTCCTTGAATAACAGCGCCGCAATGACCGGCACTAGAATGACGCCCAAACTGACGATGAACGCCGCTTCACCGACGTGGTTGGAGGCCGCGAGCCCTTCGACCCAAAGGCTCATGGCAATGCCAAAGACCATCCCGACCTTCACGCAGCGGATAAAGTGCGCGCGGCTGAGAACCCGCAACTCCGCTCTTGCCACCATCGCCAGAATGACGGCGGCGATAAGGAAGCGTACCGACATGAACAGCAGCGGCGGCATGATGGCGACGGCTTCCTTGGAGAAGATCCAGCTGATGGCTGCCAACAGCGTAACGATGATGAAAATGGCATCTGCGGGCAGCTTGTTGGATGCATTGGCCGTATTTTCAATCATTGGAACGTCCTAATAGAGGTTTGCTCGGGTGAATAGCACGCTGTTAGCAGACTCTTATCGCTGCTTAGACGAAATGGCATTTCACGCTTTGCGTCGATACGACCCTGTTCGCGTTGTAGGTTGCTTCGCAAAATGCGAATCAAGCCAGATTTATCCGCGCTTGGCTAGCATTTTGCCGGACGTTTCGGGTTCAACGCCCGTGGTAATGGCCTTTAGCGCCAATTTTTAATCAGGAAAAGGTTGGCCTGGCTTTTGCTGAGTAAACGGACCAGTCATTTATTAGTGGTGTTTCAGGGCAAGGGCATGAAATCAGCAAGCAGTTTTCGGCGTAATCTCAGTTGGCTGGCAACCGGCGAACTGATGGTTCGCGTGTCGCGATTGATCACGACACTCATCCTGGCTCGCTGTTTGAGTTTGCAGGACTACGGACTCGCGGCGCTCGCGCTAGCGACCGCGGAGATTGTGAGAATTCTTGCTGCCAATGGCATTGGCAACCTAATCGTCAAAGCTGAGGAGCACAAACTGGGGCGGGTTTCGCAGACGGTGTTTTGGCTTAACCTGTCTATCGGCATCGCGATGTTTGCGCTGCAGTTTTTCCTCGCCCCCCTTATCGCCGACCTTTACCAATCTCCCGTTTTGGCCTCGCTGTTACAGGCGCTGGCATTTAGTCACTTAATTTACCCCTTTGCGATGGTTCAATTTAACCTCTTACAGCGTGATAGCCGCATGAAGGAAGCGGGTCTGATTATGGGGGCCACGGTGACAATGGATAACTTGATCAGTGCCGCACTGGCGCTGAGCGGATTCGGTGTCTGGTCCGTCATTTGGCCCAAGTTATTTGCCGCTGTGGTGTGGGTAGTGGTGATTAATCGGCGTATCCGCTGGGTGCCCAAGCTGCAATTTTCATTGCAGGAACTGGTGACCGCGCGACGCTATTCCGGAGGGGTATTGCTCGCAGAGTGCTTAAAAAACGGCCGCGGTCAATTTGACTTATTTATCCTCGGCCGCCTGTTACCAGCTGACCTGTTTGGGCTTTATGCCTTTGCGCGCAATGCCGGTCTGGGAATCAGTCTGTCGCTGACAAACAGCTTTAATACGGCCTTGCTGCCGAAACTGTGTGATACCCGTCGCGAGGGTGGCGCACTGGAGCCGAGTTATTACGCAAGTTTAAAAACGGCGATGCGACTCATCGCGCCAGTGATTCTTTGCCAGGCACTATTGGCGCCGTTATACGTGCCGTTACTGTTCGGCGAGAAATGGGCGCCAGCCAGTGTGCTTGTTGCGCTTTTGTGTCTGTCGGCGGTTCCTCGAATGGTGTTTGAGTCTGCCAGTATGTATTTTCGTGCGGCTGACAACTTACGCAGTGAAAATCACATTGCCGTGGCCTTCACCGCGCTGTTTTGTGCGGTGATCGCGGCGTCGAGTTTTCTGGGAGCGCAAGCCGTCGCCCTGGCGATGATTATTTGCTATCTCGGCGGCGCGTGGGCGGTACTCGTGATGATACACCGCGCACCTCGCGGTGTTATTCGCGCGCCCTTATCTGCCGCATAGCGCCACTGCGCTCGGCGTGCTTACCCCGTCTTTTATTTTCCCCTGATGATCGTCGCTTTAGTCGGCAAGCTGCCTTGCAAAATGCGAATAGCTTTGCAGTAGCGGTAAAGCTATTTAGCGGTAATTTTTAAAAAATATAATAAAAACATACAGTTAATTTATTTTTTTTGTTTGGCATAGCGGTTGCAATTTCCCTGGAAAGCGAACACCAATGGGGTAATTGATATGCAAGCAATAAAGAATCAGGTCTCCAGTGCCTACCTAATTTTTATTTCCAGCCTGTTTATGCCCGCCGGGTTATCTCTGCGGAAATTTCTACGCAGTGGTTATAAGCGTAGCTACGACATTGTATTAAGTGGCGGTTTGCTATTGCTGCTGTCACCGCTACTCGTCGTTACAGCGGCGGCCATTCTTTTTGAAAGCCGCGGCCCAATTTTCTTCCGTCAGCTGCGTGTTGGAAAGAATGGCGAGCAGTTTTCAATTTATAAGTTTCGGTCGATGTGTACTGACAGAGCACTGCATAGACAAGTGGAATCAATGTCAGGTGACCGGGATGGTATCTGCAAGAAATTCGTAAACGACCCTCGCGTGACACGGGTAGGGCAGTTTATTCGCAAATACTCAATCGATGAGTTACCGCAGCTGATTAATGTACTGCGCGGCGAAATGTCGATGATCGGCCCTCGCCCGGCACTGCCTGCAGAAGTGGCTCAATACAGCGAGTATCAGCGCGGACGTTTGAAGGCATTACCTGGAATTTCAGGCCTATGGCAGGTGTCTGGCCGAGCGGATTTGAATTTTGATCAGCAGGTGGAGCTGGATCTGCAGTATATCCGCCAACAAAGCCTGGCCACTGATTTGCGAATAGCGTTGAAAACGGTACCCGCAGTGTTGTCGGGAAGCGGAGCGTATTGAAGAGCGGGCCGTCGGGTATCTGCCCGGCACTGCCAGTAATAGTGAATGAGGAACCAGCGATGAAAAATAATCACTCAGCACACCGCGATCAGCCCTTAGTGAGCGTTGTTATCCCAATGTATAACGCGGCGGCCTATCTTCGCGAATGTATTGACTCTGTTATTGCGCAGAGCTATCCACACCTGGAGATAATTGCGGTGGATGACGGGTCTCCGGACAACGGTGCCGACATCGTGCGGGGCTACCAGGACTCGCGCATTCTGGTTATTCAGCAAGAAAACAGGGGCTTGGCCGGTGCGCGCAATACCGGTATTCGCCACGCGCACGGCGAATTTATTGCCCTGCTAGACGCTGACGACAGCTGGCATTCGACGAAAATTGCCAGGCATGTAGATCATCTCCTGTCCAACCCTGACATCGGTGTTAGCTACAGTGCATCGCGGTTTATGAACGAAGCCAGTGTCGATATGGGGATCGGCCAATACCCGAAAACAACGGGCGTCACGGCAGTCGATGTATTTTGTCGAAACCCGGTGGGCAATGGCTCTGCGCCAGTCTTCCGCGCAGGCGTATTTAAGGACATCGCCTTCACGAACGCCGCTGTCGGCCATCGCGACCAGCAATTCTTCGATGAATCCTTTAGACAGTCCGAGGATGTGGAATGCTGGTTACGGATTGCGCTCTCGACGTCGTGGCGATTCGAGGGGCTGGCGCAGGCCTTAACGAACTACCGAGTAAACGGAGGCGGCTTATCGGCGAACTGGGTCAAGCAATTGGCCGCCTGGGAGCGCAATGTCGACAAAAATCGCGCGCTGTCGCCATCATTTTTTAACGACCACGAAGGCTTGGCGCGAGCTTACCAGTACCGCTACCTTTGCCGGCGTGCCATTCAATCTCGAGATGCGAAGAATGCGGCGCTGTTATTGCTGAAATCACTGCGCAGTGACTGGACGATCTCGCTTAGGGATCCTGTAAAAACGGTGCTAACGGCCGGGTGCGCATCGCTGTTGCTGATTCTTCCCACTCGCGGATACGACACCGTTGAGCGACTGATTATGTCGTCAATGCCGTCATAGGTGCGCCGACAAATGGAGTCCTTAACAAAGCTTGTTGTTAGGCGCGCCCCGCATTATCGGCGGTGGCTCGCCTTGCCTTCCTTGTGGCCACTGACATTGAGCCTGGCGATTTTGTTCTCGGTACTGATGTTGTCGAATACCCTGGGCGTGTCGCCAGAGGCGCTCATAGATGGTCGCACCGGCAGCAGAGGCCAGGCGGATTGGTACGATGGTTTGCTGGCGAAACTCAGTACCATAGTCTTGGGTATGAGTGCCGCCATATTGCTATTTGCCGTGTATCTACGGCGGCAGGATGAGCGCTTCCATTGTCGCAGTAGCGCCAGCTTTTGGTTTGCAAGTTATACCCTGTTATTGCTTTTGCATGATTTATTCTCTGCGCCGATGACAACCGGCAGTATTTTGGTTGATGTTATCCGAGCCTGTTTCCAAGCGGCGTTGGGTTTGTTAGCGCTTCTTCTACTTTGTCTGTTTCGCGGGGTTGTCGGCCGGTCGCGACGCTATGCGCTGACTGCGGCGATGTGCTGGGGTATTTCCGTTAGCGTTGATGTACTGATCGACAGTGGCATCAGCAATGGTGTTGCGCTATTGCAGCTAGAGGAGGGAGCGAAACTGCTGGGTATTTTTTTCTGGGGTCAGTTCTGTGTAGAGCTTTCCAGCCGCAGTATTCGCGAGCCGGCACATATTGGCCGTCGTACTCCACCGCCTCTGGGTGACCACTATGAATAAACCACGCTTGATCTTCACGTTGGCCCTTAACGGTTATCACTTACGCTATCGGCAGTGCATTGCTGCTCAGCGGCAATACGCCGAGCGTGTCGGCGCCGAGTACCTAGCCGTTACCAAGCCAAGTGTGCACTCGCTGTGCAATGAGGTGGCCTGGCTAAAGTTGTACTTGATTCGAGACGCCTTGCAATGCGGCTACGCCGAGGTCATGTTTATAGACGCCGATGCGCAGCCGCGTGCAGACGCCCCTGACTTTAGCGAGGCTATGTCCGTCGGAAAATCGATATTTGCGGCCAACGGGTATTCGGGGCGTATTAATTCTGGGGTGTTGATATTTCGCGCTGGGCCCGAATCACTGGCGTTTTTAAACCGTGTTATCGCCGCAATGACAATGACACTGCCGCAAGAGGATGAAGTGGGCTGGGGCGAAAACGGGCACATTATTCATTTCCTGAAAACGGAGAGCCGCTTTCAGCGTATCTCGTCGCGCTGGAATAATAATTATTGCCCGCAGATGAATGACTATATTCGCCACTACAGCGCTGGCCCGCTGCGCGACATGTTCAAGCCGCGATTAGGCGAAGTCATTGGCTTTTATGGCTATCGTATAATCATGCGATTGTTACGCAGTATCGCAAAGGCTGAATCGGGCGGCTCTCCCTCACAGCAGCTGGAAGCGTTGTGCAAAGCTGTCCGCACAAACCTTCCCCGCAATAGTGCGCTGTCGACAGCCACTCCCCGGATTACGCCGCACATTTATTGCGAAAATAGTTTGCCCCACAAAAAGTAACGCCGTGGCTAAATACCGCCTGCCATTGGGCGGCGCAGGCTAACGCTTCAGTAGCAAGGCAAGTTCCCATTTCAATTTCCGTTTTGGTAGTAGCCAGCAACGTTTGTCACGTAGTAAGGCCCGCGCTTTATCATATTCGCCGGCCTGTATGTTTAGCTGCGCGATGTGAAGAATATGGTTAGCGGTCAGCCTTAACATTGCCTTGCTTCGCGGATCGTTGCTTGCCTCGGCTGTGGCTCGCAGGCGCAGGCTGAATGGGCACTCCTGATCGGGGGGATTACTAATACACGCACGATTGTCGGCATCTTGTCGGTAGAGTGCTTTGTATGACCGGGAAAAGGCCATTGGGTATTTATAGGCGATTCTCACCCAAAGGTCCTGATCTTCTCCCATTGGTTCATGCAAAGGAAATGCACCAATCTCCTCGAATACGGATTTTGGAATGCAGCAGCTCGACGGGGTAATGGGTAGTTCGCCCCGACTGGCGACCTCGAAAAAATCATAGCTGAACTGGCTGTGATTTATTGTGCTCGCTGGAAAGCGCGGGTGGATGGGGCGCTCTGTTCCGCTGTTTTCGTAATAGTGGGAGTAGGCCGTTGAGTAGGCGCCGCATTCGGGAAATAGGTGAATAAGCGCCTCGATTTCTTGTATTAACCCGGGTTTCCATAGGTCATCGGCGTCCAGAAACAACAGGTAGTCGGCGGTTGCTGCACTGATGGCAGTATTTCGAGCGGCGGAAACACCGGCGTTCTCTTGTTCGATAAGGCGAATACGCGAGTCAGATGTTGCCAGGCTGCGAACTTTCTCCGGGCCGTCATCGCTGGAGCCGTCATCGACAACAATAATTTCCAAGTCGTCGTAGTTCTGCGCCTGTATGGAACGCAGCGCATCGCCAATGTGTGCAGCCTTGTTGTACAGGGGAATAAGAACGGAAAACCGAGGTTGTTTGTCTGTGCTGCGGTCAACATTTGAGGTCGTCATGGCTAGTGAGTCCAGTTACTGAGGGCCATTTTTTCCGCGTCGGCAAGGGGCAAACGGGGCGGGACATAGCCGCCCCGATGTATCGTCGCTATTGCGGTGCTTAGCGAGTCTTTGTCGACATGCCGGCTATCAATGGAAAAGTCAGTCGATTGCTGAATATCGCGGCACCAATTTTCGCATTTACGGTGATAGTTCAGGGAAATACACGGGGTATTGCTGAGGTAGGCAAAGACCGCCGCATGGAGTCGCATCGCCACGATCATTGATAGCTTGCTGATTTCCCTAACGGCCTCATAGGGGTTTGGGTTGTAGGGAATAATCTTGCAGGGCGTCTCGCCAAGCCGCGCGCATAAATCACGGTGTACTTGTTGATCTCCTAATGTGGGGTGCCCATTGAAGTCGATCAAGCGTATCTCCGCGCCGGTTTCGCGATGATGTTGAATCAGGGCGTCGGCGAGTATCTGGTTGCGCACATGTTCAGCGTTCTCATCGCCGGTGAGCCGTTCGACGGGACAAAGTGCAACGCCGATAGCGTTGTCGCGCTCGGGCATTAGCGCGTGCTGGAACGCGGGCTGGCTGATCATACTAGGGGCCAGGTCGAAGGTCAGTGCGGTATTGGCGTTGGGAGCGATACTGCGGGCGATATCGAGACTGGTGTTGTCTCTCAGCCCGGTAAAGGTGCAGGCATTTAGGAATGTTGCGCAGGCTTTTTCTGCCGCTACGTCATTGAATGGGCCCAGGCCGACGCCTGCTGCACAATGCTGGTTGCTGGTAGCGAGTTTTAAATAGTGGGTTTTTTGCGCAATATCTTTTGCGGTATGGAAGACAGATCCGCCGCCGATGATAATGTGCTCGCTGCGCGCCGCGGCCCAATACTTGAGCAGTCGATCCTGGCCTTTGAAGCGTTGCTTTTTTGCCTGCACGGCGCTTAGCTGCAGTTGCTGCAAGGCCTCACTGCCGCTGGCGCCAGTGGCGGCAATATTTCGGCTGTGATATCGGCGGCGCGCGCCCTCGGCAGCGGCGGCCATGAGCATATCATCGCCGGTATTTTGCATGCCGTAATAGCCGATAAGCAGGGTGTTGAAGGCAGCCATTTTTTTGGGGTTCCTAATCAGTGATGCGTTACTGAAGAACGCTGGCGGAGAATACTTTGTGCAATGGTGTCATTGCGAAAGGCGATGCCGATTAACACCAGCGCCGGCCAAAACAGATACGCAAGAATTTCCAGGTTTTCACCAAAGCTGAACATAATGAGTATTAGCATACAGGCTAAACCTGCGCGAGATACGCAGCATCGCTGGGCCTGCATGAGTAACAGTAATAGGGTGACAAGCATGGGAATCAGCAACGCCAGAAAGCCAACGACGCCCTTAACGAATAGTAGACCGTACCAGCTGTGGTGGGAGCCAATAGGCATATATTCCACTAGGTGAGGCCCTCTCTCTACAACGCCGTGTCCCCAAACAGGCGCTTCATCTCGCCAGCGCTGTATTGCAATTCTTGCCAGCGCCGAGCGGACTCGGCTCGAACCTGCGCGGGCAGCTTTGAATTCCGCAATGGAGCTTTCAGCGAAGGCCATGAGTTGGGTGGCTACAACGGCCACTGCTGATATGCCCACACCGCCAGTTAGCCACAGTGCCGGTGAGTTGAGGCGGGAAATGAAAAAGACCGCTGGCGATACGAAAAGCATTGCAACCAGTCCGGCGCGAGACTGGCACATAAGCACCATCGCGACACTGCCGATAATGCCGATCCAACGCCAGCGGATATTTTTTTCCTGCAGTGCAAAGACTAAGTAGAAATTGGCGAGTAGGCCGGCAGCTGGTGCCCAGGGGGTGAAAAAGCGCCAGCGGGGGCCGAGGGATTCGGGGTTAATGCCATAGAGCTGGAACTCGAAGAACTCCGGGCCGGGGCCGCCAATTACTTTGAGTGGCGAGATATAAATAGTACCGGGAATGGGGGTATACGCGGCGATAACAAATAGCGGAATTAACAACAGCGTATGCAGGCAAATAACGCAGCAGGCGCGATAAACCAGCTCTGCACGGATAGGTAAGGTGGCGCCAATTAGTATGAAAATAGCCAGCAGTGCCCAGCCCTTTGCCCAGCCGATCGTGGACTTGATCATCGCGGGCAGGCCGAGATAGAAATCCAAATGCCCCATAATCAAGGCCACTTCCATCACCAGCATGGCGACCACCCACAGTATAACCACGGGGTGCGGTTCAACTTGAATCGACCTGGCGCGCATCGGCGCAGGTAGCCACAGGTTGTAGGCCCAGTAGCCGAGCAGAATCCAACCGAGCACCGGCGCAATAATGTATACCGCGCCGAGGGCGTAAAACGGATAGGTAAGAATTAGAGCGTACCAAATCCACTTTTCGATAATATTTTCTGGAGCAATTGCTTGCGTTTCCACAGAAGAAATAATCCGAATAAAGCCATGCCGCTACCCAGCACACCGCCAATAATGGCCAGTAATTTATTGGGTGACGCCGGTTGGCTGGGAAGAGAAGGGGCTGCAAGTACCTGAATTAGCGGGTAGGACGCAAAGATATCGGTTTTGCTGGTATCGATCTGCGTGATCGCCGAGGTATAAACCGCTTCGGCTATTTGATAGTCGCGCTCGAGGTTCTCAAGGATCGCTGCTTCTTCAGCGTAGCGTTTTAAGTTCAGACCATGCTTAGTGATAGCACTTGAGAGCTGTTGAATTTTGCCAATGAGGCCTTCAATTTTGGCGAATGACACCAGCAAATCTTGAAAGAGAGCGCTCTGTTTGCCGGCATCATTCATGCTGATCAGCTTGATGGTGCCCATGTCGTTGTGGCCAACCAATTCTAAGCTGCGCTGTTGCAGGGCTTTGAGCGTGTTGTCTTGTCTCGCGCTTTCTTTTACCACCTGAGGGTGAGCCTGTCCCCACTTTGAGCGATACACCGCCAGCGTTGTTGTCGCGTTTTGATAATTTTCTAAATGCTCCCGAAACTGTTGGTCGGCATTCAGGATAAACGCGCTCGCTGCCAGCTGCGGAGTAATGCCTAAGTTGCGAGAAAGTTGGTCGACGTAATTGCTGACTCGGTCGCGCTCGGCCTCGGCTCGTACTTGCTCCTCTTTCAAACGCTCTAGGCGCAGGCTGAGCTCTTCATACTGACGGCCAGACACATATTCAGAGCTTTGCTTGTGCAATACTAAGGCGCGTTGCGCGGCTTCCAATCGCTCTTTATAGCTTTTTAGCGCTTGCGCAATACCTGCCTCGCGGCGGTCGAGCTCATCAGCGCGGAGGATTTCTATTCGGGTGTTAAACGCTGAAATTAGCGCCTGTGCCTGGTCCTGTGCGAGGCGGGGAGAGCCCGCTTTGGTTGCCACTTGGATAATGGTGGTCTCGTCTACGAGCTTTACCACAGGCTTGCGAAAATCCGCGTAGTCGATATTCAGGGCTTTCGCCGCGCCACCAATCACGCTGGTGCTCAGCAGGATTTCCTTGTAATTCACTCTCGGGTTAACACCCCTGGTGCCAAACGGTGAGCTACTACTGCTGCTGGCCTCACCGATGCTTTCCAAATTAACTTTGGTGGATACTGCCTTGCCCGGCAGCATAAACGCGAATTTACTGACGTACTGGGGCGCCGAGGCAATGTAGAGAAATACCATTCCCCAAATCATTGCAAAGGAGATCACCCCCACCACGATGTATCGCGTCCAGCGCGGTTTGTCAGCGGGCGCCTTGTAGAGTTGCAGCTCTTGATTTGGCTGTATCGTCGGTGTCATGTCACTTCTCAGCCGCGCAGATCAAAAGAGTGAAAAGGGAGTGGCGACGTCGACAATCGCTCTGGCGATATCACGCCAATTCCCTATTGTAGAGTCATAGCAGCTAACGGTGTCGTTGGGTAGTAAATAGGGATTGATATCGTCGGAATCTGGATTGCGCAGCAGTTCTTCGACATTGCGTTTCATAATTTCGCTCTCGCCACTGATGGGGTTAGTGCCCACCAACACGACGTAGCGTGAGGCATTGGTGAATTGCGTGCCGCCACTGCAGTTGCCCGATACCACCGCCTGATGTAACCGCGTGCCGTAGGGCATGCTGCTGCTGTACTTGCCCACTGCCGCAGAGGCGTTGTTGCTTGCTGGATTGGTCAAATTTGAAATGAACACCCGTATTCCCTTTGGCGTGATTTGACTCGGGCGAATCAGCTCGGCTTGCATGCAGCCTGCTGAGGGAACGATCACTTGATCGCCTGCAATCAACGGTACGTCGTAGGTGTGCTGGCCCGAAAATATCCCTGCGAGATTGATTTCTTGCTGCCAGCCGTCGCGAATCAGCAGAATTTTGTCTACACGCGCGTCAGGGCGTGCACCCGCTGCTGCGCGTATGGCTTCACTGAGGTAGCGTTTGGTGGGGTAGTCGCCGCTGATGCGAATTTTACTGTCGTCGGTCTGCGCGGGAATCAGGTCGTTGATGAGTACGCGGCCAGGCTCAAATACCGCGCCTGACACCGAAACCATAATGGGGGCCCACTGAAGCGGGCGCACACTGATGTGAAGGGTGTGGGCGAGAAACATCTGTTGGGCAACCAGCATGATGCGCAGGCGGTTCTCCACTTCTTCGGTGTCCAGTCCAACCACCTGCACCGGGGCGAGGTAGGGAAGCTCAATATTGCCATCGTGGTTAACCAAGTACTCGCCGCTGAACTCCTCCCCTTCATGGATGCGAATTTCGATTCTGTCGCCCGGTGACAGTGGCAGCAAGCGCCGGCCTTGGCTGTTTAACGATCGCGGGGTACCGGGATTTCGCCACTGCTGCGCTAAGGGTTCATCGACACGATAGTCCGCACTGTTCAGCGCCATGCCGCTGCCATCGGTCGAGCAGGTATTCACCGCCATGCGACTGCTAAACTCGTGGCGTTGTTCCACCTCTGGCTTGTCGCGCTCAGGCAGGCTTGTCGAAATATCCGGCATCGACGCACAGGCCGCCAGCGTTAATGCGACACTGGCGAGGACGGCGCGGCGGCAGCGTCGCGGCGTGAAAAGGCGGTGTGAAGATAGGGTCCATTTGGCAATGTTCATAGCGCTTTCCTGCTGCTGATTAGGTTGATCTCACTGCTATTGTGAGACGGCATATCTTGGATATTGCAGGGGGCGTGCCAGCTGATGTGAATAAAAATATGCTTTAAAAACAGTAGGATAGTGTTTTTTGTCGAGGGCGGTGAATTGCAAAATGCAAATCGTGGCTTGCGTTTGCATTTTGCGAATCATATTGCTGGAGGGTGCGCCACCGCAGTGGCGGTATACGATGTGGTGCGATCCTTAGCTCTGGCTGGCCTGCCGCAGCCTGAGTAGAAACAGAGGGTTGCCAATGATGTAGCGCTTCCACATCCGGCCCGGTTCTTGTAGTAGCCGCCAAATCCATTCCATACCCAACTCACGCAGCCACAGGGGCGCTCGGGAGACCTTCTCGGCATAGAAGTCGAACAAGCCGCCAACGGCGATGACGACTGGGCTATTTAGTTGCTCCCGGTGGGCGAGAATCCACTGTTCCTGGAGGGGTTGACCCATGCCGACCAGCAGCACGTCCGCCCCGCTATCGTTAATTTTATCGACGATGTCCTGGCAGTGCTGTTTGTCGAAATAGCCGTGCTGTGTGCCGGCGCTTCGCAAGTGTGGCTGTTGCTTCAACATTGCCTGCATCGCGGCATCGGCAATTCCGTCTTCACCGCCGAGCATGAACAGGCGCTGGCCGTGTTGGGCGAGTTGCTCGCACAGCAAAGGCAGCATATCGGTGCCGTTTATATTGCCCTTACGGCGAATACCGTTGCGCCGACAGGCCATTTCGATACCGCTGCCATCGGGCAGCATATAGTCTGCTTGATTCAGTTGTGATCGCAGTTCGCTGTTGTTGTAGGCGAGATTTAAGGTGTGGGCGTTCGCGAAGAAAACTGTCGCACGATGTCGATGTGTCACGTGCTTATTAATCACCGAAAGTGCGTTTTCCATTGAGATGTTGGCGATGTTTACGCCAAAAATCGTAAAACTGTCGACGTCTTTCAGAGTTTTGCCGCCGCTGTACAACAGGCCTGCTAGCAGCGATTTGCCGATGATGGCAGCGTCTGTTTTGAATCCCTGCTTGTCGGCGTATTCGAGATTGCAGGCCTCTTCGTCGATAAAGTCGATACCAGAAATTCGTCGCAGTTCGAACAGTGAAAACATACCTGGATTCAGGGTTTCGGTACCCGCTGCAGCGGGCTCTTGCTCGGTGCGCGCTCGGTAACCGACCAGTGCCAGCTCGCCTTTAATGACGTTTAGGAGCAACGGCAGGCGACTGAGGTTTACCTGATCGTGCAGCAGTAGGGCGGGCACGCCATCACCGGCAGCGCTGTGCAAGGTAACGCGGTCAACGATTTTTTTGCCTTTAATCAGGCGAAACAGAGTATGAGCGAAAAGCCACGGAGCGAAGGCTAACGCGGCTGCCACTGCCAATATACGGTCTGTTTTTTTTACACAGCGTAGCTGGGCGTTGAGCGATTTGTTGTAAACGGTGTGATGGCGCATGGTGGCATCCTCTCGGCTGTTTAGAGCTAAAGGGGCAATGCCTGTGCCAGACGCGTAAAATTATTTTAAGTCTATGATTTATAAGTGCTTGTCAAAGGGTTAGGTGGGTTTTTAACGGCGCAGAGAGTGGTTCGATAGCCAGCATGATTTGCATTTTGCAATGCAACTGGCTTGCCGGTGATGCTAAGCCGCACTGCGAGAAACATTAGGCTTAGACTGACCGCGCTTCTAACTCAGCGATCGCATGATGGAGGGCTTCTTTGCCTGACGAGAATTTCTCGCCGGATACCGAAAGTAGCTCCATAAGAAGCTGGGTATTTTCAGCATCGCAGCATTTTTCGATCTGCAAACAATAGTCCTGCAACGACGTTGCGCCGCAATAACCAAGATTACTTTTTGCGGAGTGTACGGCGTCGCGAAGCCCGGCAAGTGCTGGTTGATCGGCGGAGTCCGCAATCGCTGCAGTCAGAGACTGCAACTTATCAAGCTGCTCCACGACCATTTTTAAAATAATGAGCGCGGTCTCTAACCCTGTATCGACAACGAGTTGTTCAAGTATCGTGGTGTCTATCTCCGCGGCATACAGCGCTGCAGTGAGTGTTGCGGTGTTGCTCACGTCATCTTGGGAGCTGGACGCAGCGGTTTGTTCAACAGGCAGCCAGCACTCAAGTGTGTTCAGCAATTCATCGCGGTTCACCGGTTTAGACAGGAAACCATCCATGCCCGCGTCTTCACAGCGCTTTACATCGGTATCGAAGGCATTGGCGGTCATTGCGATAATTGGGGTGTTGCGCTCTTTACCGGGCAATTGGCGGATGTGTCGGGTTGCCTCTAAACCGTCCATTTCAGGCATGCGCAAGTCCATTAGCACCAAGTCGTAGCGGCCACTGGTTACGGCCATTAATGCCTCAATGCCGTTGGCGACGATGTCGACTTGATAGCCAGCACGCAACAACAGAGTCTTCGCGACTAACTGGTTCGCTTCGTTATCCTCTGCGAGTAGGAGCTTGTGCCGGCTTGGGTTTATTTCGTCGGTGATCTGTTCATTGGCGGGCTCCGATTCGGCGTCGCCGTCAAGAATGGCAAGGAGCTGGCTCGGCCGAAAGGGGCGATACATCATATGTTGGAAGCCGGCCTTGCTGCTGTGTTGCAAGAGTTCCGCCGAAAAATTGCGGTTGTACAGCACCACTTGTTGAATGGGGATCTGCTGCGCCATCAATAACGTGCTCAATTTTTCCGGTGTGGCAAAGCAGCGCATGTCCACGATCAGTATGTCGCGTGCAGATAATTTCGGAAGGTTCTCTAAGGCACGAATTGCGACGGCTTCTATGCCCAGCCAGTCCGCTTGTTGCAGTATGCTGGCAAGCAGTGTTTTGTTGTCGCTCCGCAAAAACAGCTTGCCTGTTGCGCGTTTTGGCTTTGCCAGGCTGGGAAGGTTAGTGTTGCTTGCATTGACCGGTATCTCAACGCGGAACCGGCAGCCTTCGCCTTTTTTGCTCGTCAGCGAGATTCTGCCGTCGAGCAATTCAGTCAGTTTTTTACATATGACTAAGCCAAGGCCCGTGCCGCCGTGAACGGCGCTGTCACTATTATCTACTTGAGAGAATTCATTAAATAACTTCTCTTGATCCTCTTCTGAAATCCCAACCCCAGAGTCGCGCACTTCAAGTACCAGTCCGAGTCGGCCGTCAGCCAGTTTTTCATCGGTTTGAGAGATTTTTAGATTTACGCCGCCAGAGTCAGTGAACTTAATCGCGTTATCGAGAAGGTTGGTGACGATACGCCGTACAAAGCTCAGGTCACTGATTACCGTTTTCGGTATGCGGGGGTCGATGCAGGCGGAGATCTCGATATCTTTATTTACCGCGCGAATGGTTGATACCTCCATCACGCGCTCACATTGCTCTAATAAACTGAACTTGCTGGAGTGAATTTCTTGTTGCCCGGACTCGATTTTTGAAAAGTCCAGCACGTCTTCTATGACGCTTAATAAACTATTGCCTGCCGCAAGTGAGGTCTCTGCCAGCATGCGTTGCTCGGTGGATAAATCGCCTTCAAGCAGCAGGTCCATACAGCCAATAACGGCGTTCAGGGGCGAGCGAATCTCGTGGCTCATATGCGCGAGAAAGCTGGATTTAGCCTTACTGCTTGCAACTGCGGTTTCCCTTGCCTGAGTAAGCGCTTTTTCCCGCTCGATGCGCGTTGTAATGTCTCGAATGGTTGCGGTAAAGAAGGTTTGCCCTTCGAATTCGGCAGTGGGAACAACGGTTAGCTCGCAGGGGAAGAGGCTGCCATCTCGCCGGATAGCTTCTACTTCTATCCGCGTATTCAGAACAGGCCCCTGCCGGGTCTTATTGAAGTTGGCCATGCCCTCGTTGTGAGATTTTCTCATGCCGTGGGGAATGACGATGTCCGCCACATGTTTACCGACCACCTCTTCCCGGGTGTAGCCAAAGAGTTGTTCCGCAGAGCTGCCAAATTCATGGATGACGCTCTTGTCATCAATGGTAATGATGGCGTCGAGGCTGGACTCGTACAGTGAGCGGGAGATGATTTCCAGGTGCTTTTGCTGGCGTTGAATACGACTCAGCCCCAATCGATCGGGGTAGATCGTCAGTAGAAAACGCCCCGCCGGCTCATCAGAGGCCGTAAGGTGGAGGATAAGCGGCTCGCCATCCATGGTTGCGGCAAAGCTTTGCGATGCGACGCCAGCCGCCGCCCCGGATTTGAGTGAATGCAGCGCAGCACTGGGCAGGCGGTCACGTAGTTTGTCTCCCGGACTGACTGACGCGAGAGACCGAAGTGTATCGATAGGGCCGCGGTGCAGAATGCGGGTAATGGTGCCCTCGTGGTCGATCTCAAATTCAGCCCAGCTTTCAATACTTCTGCTGCCAGCCTGCGGCTGCTTTGAGGGACGATCGTCAGTCATAAGCATTTACGTAGTCGCGAAAGGTAATCTGAGTATTTGATATCTGGTCGGCGCAGTCAATTTCCGCCTGGCTGGCCATATTGCTGAGTTGCAGAACAGTTTGCATTTTGCAAAGCAATATAGGATGTTGGTGATAAAAATTGTCGCTGTTCTGGCTGTCGTTCGCCGCAAAGCAGGCTAACAACATGATAGTTATAACAAAGTTGCTGTTGTAAGTACTTGGTGCCGATATTGCGTGGTCATGGGAGAAAATTATTTTCGCCACCGCAGCGCAGAGGTAAAAAATGATGGCCCGACCGCAAAGCCACTCACTAGTGACACGCAAAGTCTTGGTCGCCGATGATAGCTTGCCCGGCTTATTGGCAGTAAAGGCCATGCTTGAGGCTGAGGGCATCATCTGCGATACCGCCAATGATGGAAGCAGCGCACTGGCAAAAGCGCAACACGAGCGTTACGACGCACTGTTGTTAGACGAGCACATGCCGGGGCTGCAGGGGTCGGCGATATGCGTTGCGCTGCGAGGGGAGTCGGGCCCTAACCAGCATGCCATGATTATTTCGCTCAGCGGCGAACAAGGGAGCGGGCACCGCGCGGTAATGGACGCAGCGGGCTTTGACGCGATGTTGGCGAAGCCGGTCAGTAAGCTGGCGCTGGTGTCCGTACTGAGCGAATCGGGCGACAGTGAGTCATCCATCAAGGGCGATGACATAGCCGGCTTCGTCGATGACGAAGCGTTGCTCGATGTAGCAGTGCATCGCGATATGCAGGAACAGTTCGACCCGGCTACGGTTGCGCGTTTGTTTGGGCTGTTTATTGACGAATTATCAGTATTGTCGGCGCGTTTGAGTACCGCCATCGATCATAATTCAGAGACTGAAGTCATGGCCGTTGCGCATATTCTAAAAAACTCGGCGGAGTTGTACGGCGCCAAACGCCTGTCGTGTCTGGCCCGCTATATCAATGAAACGCCACCAAGTGGCCGAGAGCAAATCATCGAACTTGCCGAACAGTTGCTGGCGGTGTGTCATGAAACACGTCAGAAAGTTCAGGTAGAGCTGCTGTAGTCGTGTTATTTTTTAAAAATCTGCGGAGGGCATTCAATGTCTGAGGGATCGCAAAAGCTGGTATATGTTGTGGAAGACAGTGTGTCCAGCGGGGCCCTTTATAGCAGTTACCTCGAGGCCGCTGGTTATGCGGTGTCGCATTTTATTGACGGCCATTCCGCCCTGGTAGCTATCAAGGAAAAGATGCCAGATATCTTGGTGCAGGATGTCTGCCTACCCGACATCAGTGGTATGGAGGTAATGCGCTTTACCAAAGCGCGTGCCGATATTCCGGTGATCATTATTACCGCTAACAGCTCCATCGATATCGCCGTTGAGGCGATGCGCGATGGCGGCTTCGATTTTATAGAAAAGCCGTTTTCCAAGGACAGACTGATCGCCGCTGTTGCCGATGCCGCGCAGCAGTCGACCTTAGATCAGGGACAAGTCACTGCTGGTGCCTCGGCGGCATCAAAACCCCGGCCAATCCGAGCTGTACGAGAGCATTTTGTCGGCGAATCCTCGGCAATGGAGAGCATTTATCAGCTTCTCGACAGCGCGGCCCGCAGTAAGGCGAGTGTGTTTGTCACTGGCGAAAGTGGCACCGGCAAGGAAGTGTGTGCGCAAGCGCTTCACGATGCCAGCTCGCGCGCTTCCGGGCCGTTTATTCCTGTTAACTGCGCGGCGATCCCCGCCGAGTTATTCGAGTCGGAAATTTTTGGCCATGAAAAAGGCGCCTTCAGCGGCGCGGTGTCTCAGCGCAAAGGTGCGGCCGAGTTAGCCAATGGTGGCACCCTGTTTCTCGACGAGATCGGCGAAATGGATTTGGCTTTGCAAGCAAAACTGCTGCGTTTTTTGCAAACGGGGACGTTTAGTCGAGTCGGCGGTCAAAAAATGATGCACTCAGATATACGCATTGTGTGCGCCACAAACCGCGACCCAGAAGACGCTGTTCGGCAGGGGCAGTTCAGGGAAGACCTCTACTATCGTTTAAATGTTATTCCGGTTAAGTTGCCGCCCTTGCGCGACAGGGGCAGGGATATTATCGCCTTGGCGACGCATTTTCTGGCAGAGAAGTCCGCGGCAAATAACAAAGTATTT
Organism: uncultured Spongiibacter sp.; assembly: GCF_964011655.1. Taxonomy (NCBI): domain Bacteria; kingdom Pseudomonadati; phylum Pseudomonadota; class Gammaproteobacteria; order Cellvibrionales; family Spongiibacteraceae; genus Spongiibacter; species uncultured Spongiibacter sp. Next base: position 52,018 of record NZ_CAXGPO010000010.1, read on the forward strand.
CGTGGGTTTACCGATGCGGCGATGGAGTTGTTACTCAGCTACGAGTGGCCTGGCAACATTCGCCAATTACAAAATGTTATCGAAAATATCGTGGTGGTCCACGATGAAGAATTCGTCAATGATGAAATGCTACGAGTGGTGACGAGCAGCGTTGTGCCAACGCCACTGACGACTTCGTCTCCTGCACCGCAATCGTTAACGGGTACCGACTCCATGTCGCCAGGCGTCGTAGCGGCTAAGCCGGGTATTCGCCCATTGTGGATGGTGGAGAAAGAAACCATAGAATCGGCGATTGAGCAGTGTGATGGCAATATCCCGCTTGCTGCGGCATGCCTTGGCGTGAGTGCATCGACAATCTATCGAAAAATAAAAGCCTGGGAGAAAGATGAGGCATAGCCTTGTGCGACCTCAACGGCATGCAGATGGTGTTGTTTACCAACTGCTAAGCCAGTCCCAGAGCCCCAGAGACTGCTCGCTAAAAATGTTAATGCCAACAGCAGACTTGGCAATATACAGTAGCAATAGCCCCACGCTAACTGCGACAGTTAGCGCCATCGCCGCCACGAATAGAAATGCCATTGCCGACGCGGCTTGCTCGCGCGGCGATAGCGTGCGCTGGTTTCGCCCCGCCAGCAACACGATAAAAAGACTGCTCGGTATCAGCGGTAATTTCAGTGTCAGGCGGAGGTCGACAGGGAGTTTTCCCCCTTGCCGACCGGCAATCGCCTGTTGAATCCCGAGCAGCTGTTCGGTGCTGAAACTGTTCGCCGCACTAGCGGGCATAGACTGTAAAAAGCGTTGTACAGCAGGGTCGCTATTTGGGTGATCCACCAAGACTAAACTCCTACTCGCGTATATTTTGTAACAAGAGCCTTCACGGTGTAGCCAGTCTGACAAGTACGGCGGTGATGGCAATACGAACATATACGCGAAGCACCCTAGCAAGCTGTTACCGTTAGTCGATCGTCGATGAACGGCGTGGCTGCCTTAGCCATCGATGTGTCGTGTTCAGGAAGCAGAAGAGGGGCGGTGCTTTCGGGGTGGAATGATACCCGTAATCAATCAGATGGGGGCTGGCACACTAAGCGTGTTTGTCTTTCGGGGATTGGTCGGAATGAGAGGATTCGAACCTCCGACCCCTGCCTCCCGAAGGCAGTGCTCTACCAAGCTGAGCTACATTCCGAGTGCATAATCGCGTGGCAACGACGAGGCGAATAACTATATCAAAGCGCTATCGCCTGCTCAATATAGCCGCTAGTCACGACCGATAATGAGGCTGGCGCAGGTGGTTGCGCTGCCGCCGAGGTTGAAGGTCATGATGTTTTTGGCTCCCGCTATTTGGTAGCCGCCGGCGGTCTGACGAACCTGTTTGCTGGCGTCCAATGCCATGCGTACTCCGGTGGCCCCAACCGGGTGCCCAAGGCCGATTAATCCGCCACTCATGTTCACCGGCAGCTTGCCGCCGGGGGCGATATCGCCATTTTCAATGGCTTTCCACGCTTCCCCCGGCGAATACAGACCGCAGTGGTCGATAATCATATATTCGGTGATGCTGAAGCAGTCGTGCACTTCCAGGCCGTCGACGTCGTTGATACTTGTCATGCCTGCCCGTTGCAGGGTTTGGGAGAACAATTGCTGTATATGCGGGAAGATGGCCGGCTGGCCTGCGCCCAAGCGCAGTTTTTCGGCGAAGGCGATGGGGGCATTGATATGGCCCCAGCCCTTGATATACGGCAGCGACTCCAGGGCGATACCGCGCTGCTTGGCATAGTCCCTTGCGCGCTGTTCGCTGGCCAGAAACACCGCAGCTGCTCCGTCGGTAATTTGTCCACAGTCCTGGCGACGAATATTGCCACTGATCCTTGGGTTAGCGGTGTCGTCGTCGCTGAAGCTGTCCGGGCCAAACTGCCAGTTCCGGCTTTGGGCATTGGGGTTGAGCTTGGCGTTGTCAAAATTTTGCTGGGCAATGGCGTAGAGGTGCTGTTTATCCAGGCCGTATCTCTGTTGGTACTCATCAATCATATTGTCGAAGGCGCAGGGCCACACATAGGGTGTGTCCTGCCATTCCTGACTCGCCCAGGCGGCGGGGCGCAGATTGTTGGCGTCGTCGTCCCCGGGCACATTGCGCATAACTTCGATGCCAACTACGCAGGCAACGCCGTAGCGCTCGGCCTGCAGGTCAGCCATTGCCGCAAGCAGCGCCATAGAGCCGGAGGCGCAGGCCGCCTCGTGGCTGGAGGCGGGCAGGGTTGCCATAGCAGGATCGACATGACCGAAGAAACCGCCCAGTTGAGACTGGCCGGTAAACAGCGATGAGACAAAGTTGCCCACGTGTCCCACCTCTACGTCTGCGGGGTCGAGCGCGCAGGCATCGAGCCCCTGCCGAACCGTATCGATAAAAAGCGATGCGATATCACCGCCACTGCGGTAGAGGTTGTTGGCAAAGTCACTTTGCGCTCCCCCTAAAATGTAGACCCGTGGGCGGCTCATGAACGTCAGGCCTCTTCCGTTTCTTTGCGCAGTTCCTTGCGCAGAACTTTACCCACCGGCGTCATCGGTAGCTCGTCGCGAAACTCGATGTACTTAGGAATTTTGTAGGCGGTTAGCTGTTCCCGGCAATAGCTCAGCAGGGTTTCTTTCGTCAGCGTTGGGTCGGTGGGCACCACAAACAATTTGACGGCCTCGCCGGTTTTTTCGTCTTTCACGCCAATGGCCGCAGCCAGTTCCACCTGAGGGTGCTCGAGTACCACGTTCTCGATTTCATTGGGGAAGACGTTAAAGCCTGATACCAGCACCATGTCTTTGAGGCGGTCGACGATGCGCACAATACCCTGCTCGTCGATGGTGGCGATATCACCGGTGTGGAACCAGCCGTCTTCATCGATAACCTCGGCGGTGGCATCCGGGCGTTGCCAATAGCCCTGCATGACTTGTGGTCCTTTCACGCACAGCTCTCCCGGTTCGCCCAACGCCGTTTCGTTGCCGTCGCTATCGACGGTTTTCAGGGCGGTGTTGGGTACCGGTAGCCCCACTGATTCGGGGTTAATGAAGGCGCCTGCGCCACTGGCGCTAACCACCGGCGAGCACTCTGTTAGGCCATAACCTTCCCCAATATTGCAGCCGGTGAGTTCGCGCCAGCGGCTCGCCGTGTCGGGAACCAATGCTGTGCCACCTGAGTTCGTGGCCTTCAGCCCGCTGAAGTCGAGCTTGCGGAACTCGGGGTGTTTGAGCAGTGAAACAAACAGCGTGTTGAGGCCAATAAAGACGTTGATTTTCCAGGGCTTGAGCGCGCGCACAAAGGTGTTTGCGTCGCGTGGGTTAGCGATAAGAATATTGTGCTGACCATTATATGCCGCTGACATTAGGTGCATGGAGAACGCATATATATGGTACAGCGGCAGCGGCGCAACGATGTTCTCGCTTTTGGTTTTATCAAACAGCGGCTGTCCGTGTTCGTTGTGCTGCTCCAGAATGCCATTTATCTGCATCATATTGGCCACCAAATTTCCGTGGCTGAGCATTGCACCTTTTGCGGCGCCGGTCGTACCACCGGTGTATTGCAGCATGGCCAAGTCGTCGCGCTTGGGCGAAACGGGTTGGCGTGCCGGCGCTTTTTTGCCTTGTGCTAACACGTCGCGCAGCTGCAGTTGTTGTGGCAGGTGGTAGCTTGGCACCATCTTCTTCACGTGTTTGGCAACAAAGTTGAAAAGCAGGCGTTTACCGGTGGGCAATAGGTCACCGAGATTGGTGACAATCACCGTTTCAATGTCGGTGTCGGCGATGACTTCTGCGACGCTGTCACCAAATGTGCTCATGAAGATCAGCGCCTTGGCACCCGAGTCTTTAAATTGATGACGCATTTCCCTGGCGGTATAGAGCGGGTTGGTATTCACCACCACCAAGCCAGCGCGCAGCGCACCGTAAATCACCACGGGGTACTGCAACAGGTTGGCCATTTGGATGGCAATGCGGTCGCCGGGTTTAAGATTGGTGTTGTGCTGAAGGTAGCGGCAGAAAGCGTCGCTAAGTTGATCAATCTCGGCGTAACTCAATGTGTGATTGATGCCCGTAAAAGCAGGGCGCTGGGCGTGCTCGGCAAAGGCCTGCTCGATGATTTCCAGCACATTGTTGTAGGCTTCAGTATCTACGGTATTTGGAATACCCGGCGCGCGGAGGCCGTCCCAGAATGCTGCGTCCATATGTTCCCCACTTTTATTGTTGGTTGTTATGGCCGCCTGTCGGCGGCACGAACGTCAAGACTACCAGCGCTTCAGGGATTTTGGTACGCGCGAATACTCTGGCCGTCGGCCCAAGTCGCGTGGGTACCGCTGCTGATCCGGTGGGGGAGGATAATTCGGCAAACGGGGCCCGCCTCAATGTCTTTGGCGTCGATCAAAACGCACTCAGAGCGGTCGGCTTTCATGTCGGTGATAAAGCTCACCAGATAGCCATCGTCCTCGTCTTTGGCATTTATCCGCGGCGCGAACGGCGCTTCGCTACCGTAGCGTTGTTCGCCAAAGGGCAGCTCCCAACTGTCGCCGGTTTCCAGGTCGTGTTTGACCAGGCCGGAAAATAGGAACATGCCGGGTTCGTTCCATACGGAGTAAAGGTAGCGGGACTTGGTGCCGGCATAGCGCTGGTTGAAGGTACCGAATTCCAGGGCGCGCTCGTCCAGATGTTGCTCCTTGACCTCGCCGGTTTTCAGGTTGAAACGCCAGCGATGCAGCCGTGTTTTTAGCGAGCACAGGTCGATGTTGGCCATCATTTTACCCGCAGCCGGCGGTAGGCCCGGCAGCGGCGCTGGGTCGGGGTCATCCTGAAAGTAGCCGTCCAAAATAATTTCATCGCCGTCTTCGTAGGCGTTCATCCAGTGCAGCACATAGGTGGGCGACGCTTCAAACCAAATGGCGTCTTCGGCAGTGCCATAGCGCGGCAAAATGGCAAAGCGCGTGGGTAGTTCGGGGTGGTACTCCGCGTGATATTTGCCTTGCTCGAGCAGGGTGGGATTCCAGAACATCGGCAGGTCGACCAGGATGGAGTAGTTCTTCGTGAACGCCATGTCGTGTGGAAGGCGCGGCCCCGGTGTTGGTACAGGTGTGTAGTGCACCAACTTGTTGTTGCTGTCGACCACGCCATAGTGTTGATAAGGCGGATAGGTGGAGTAATTAAAAAACAGCATTTCGCCACTGCGCTCGTCCACTTTTGGGTGGGCAGAGATGCCGTCCAGCGGCGTCCATCGCTCTGCACCGTACTGTTCCAGGGTAAAAGGGTCGAGGCGGTAGCCGTCGCCGCATTGCCAGAAGGTGGACAGAACCTGGCCGGCATGAACCACAACATCCGTCGATGAGGCATCTTTTAGATAGCCCTGGGCGCCCCAGCCAGGGCGTTTGGATTTCTTCGGGTTATTGGCAATGCCCGCCCAAATGGCCTCGCCAGCTTCTTGTTCCGCGTCAAAGCCTTTGGTGCGAACAAAGCGATTCCTGTACTCAGCTTTCCCGTCTTTAAACACCATCGCGTGCAGCATGCCGTCGCCGTCAAAGGGGTGATAGTGGCCGATAGCTTCGTGGACGGGATTCTCGGTATTTCGAATATAGACGCCGTCGATATCGCTGGGAATGGTGCCAATCACCTCGAGGTCGGTGGCTGTGAGTTCGTCAAAGTTGGGTGTCCAGGCACCGTTGAGGTAGGGGTGTAGGCTCGGTTTGAGCGTGTGTTTGACGGTGTTTTTATAGCTTATCGTCACAGCGGTATTCCTTGTTGGGCTTGCCAAATCAATCGATACAGTGAGTTGCATTATGATACTGAAATTTGTGCTGTCAATGCTTTCGACTGTTGCGACGGTGGCTTTGGCCCTATACTGCTGCTTCTCGGGTATAGAGAATCTATGAATATCAATCACTTAGTTGTTAATAGCAGTATTGCGCAGGGTTTGGATGTGATCGGCGACCGTTGGTCGTTGTTGATCCTGCGCGATGCCTTTTTGGGGCGTCAGCGGTTTGAAGAGTTTCGGCGTCACACCGGAGCCAGCCGAGCGACCCTGAGTCGCCGGCTCAATGCCCTTGTTGCAGAGGGTGTGCTGCAAAAGCACGCCTACGGCGAGGGCTCCAGCCGCTTTGAATACCGCCTCAGCGAGAAAGGCCGGGCGTTGTTTCCCGTTTCACTATTGGCATGGCAATGGGAGTTGGAGTGGGGCGGGGCTGCGTATCGCGATGCCCTGCCTTACACATTGCTGCATACGCATTGTGGGCAGCCGATGCACCCCGTTGCTGTGTGCGGACACTGCCATGAGCCAATAACCCTGGGCTCAATGGCTTTGCCCACCGTGGCGCGAGATACCGAGCAACAAATCGCCGCGATTAAGTCGCTCAGCGGTCAACGGCGTGTGCGGGTTTCTCAGTCTACCGGTGAAGAGGATCTGGCCATGGCGGGGATTAGTGATCTGATCGGCGATCGCTGGACCTTACTCATACTGATTTGTGCGTTTTTCGGCACGCGCCGCTACGACGGTTTTCTGAAGCAGTTGGGTATTGCATCGAATATATTAACGGACCGCCTCAACCTGTTGTCTGCAGTGAATGTGTTTGAGCGCAAAAGTTACCAGACCAATCCGCCGCGCTATGAGTACCAACTGAGCAAAAAAGGCTTGTCGTTGTATCCAATCATCATTGCCTTGCGGCAGTGGGCGGTGGACTGGCGGCCACAGGGCGAGGTTCTGGCGCTAACGCATAAATCCTGTGGGCAGGCCCTGAAAATTGAGGTGCAGTGCGGCAGTTGCGAGATGCTTGCCGAGCAACAGGATGTGCAATTTGCTGCCAGCAGCCCAGCTGCGCAGGAAACGGAAGGGGAGCTGACCGCATGAAAAATGCACTCTTGCTGTTAAGTTTGCTAATGATGACCGCCTGTAATGACAGTAGCACTGGCGGTGGCAGCGCAAACACGACGTTCACGCCGAGCTGTGTCACGGCACAATGCCGCAGCAAGCAGCGTATATTGGAGATTCCCGGCGCGGAGAATGTGTTTTTTACCGACGCTGGCCGTTTGTTTGTCACGGGTAACGCCAATATCTATGAAGTGGTAAAAGAGTCTGGTGAGTTTCGCGCGCTGCCTCGTTCGGTGGGTACAGCCGGTGGCAGTGGTTTTGGTGGTATGGCCCAGCGTGGCAACACGCTCTATGTCAACGTATTCGACGACGGCGGATTGTGGGCCGCGCGGCTTACCGAATCCCCTGAATTTTCTCTTATCCATCCGCTCGGTCTGACTATGCCCAATGGCTTGGCTGCCGGGCCGAGTGGGGAGCTATATGTTGTTAACGGGCCGCTTGAACTGGGTTTGACGCTGCCTGACCCCAAGGTGGTTAGGGTTCGGTTTTCCGCCAGCGATGCCATGCAGGTTGTTGAACAGAGCGACTGGCTCTCGCTAACAGGCTATCAACCCAATGGTATTGCGAGTGTCGGGCGCAGTTTGTTTATTACGGCAAGCCGACTACTGCCGCCAGCACTCGGTGTGCTACTGCGGGTAGACATTGCCGCTGATGGCTCCGCCGGCGAGCCGGAAGAGCTGTTTCAGTTCACCAGGATTCCCGACGACTTGAGTGTCGCAGGCGATGCACTGTTGCTCAGTTTTTTCAGTGAGGGCGCTGTCGCGCTGGTCAGTCAGGACGGCGACTTGCTTAGTCGCAGCGAGCCTCTCAGCTTTGATAGCCCCAGCCAGTTACGCCTAGGTCGCCCACCGCTTTTTGAGCCGACAGACATACTCGTCAGTGAGAAAGGCTTACTCATTCCTAACCCTTTGCCCTACGGCAATGCGCTGTCTCTTTATCGGCTTATTCCCTAGGCGCGACGCATCCATTTTATCGCTGCGTACGTAGTACTTCTTTGGCTGGCTTACCTAATGCACGCATCTTGCATTGAGTAACTTACTTGCATTTGCCGGTTCGCTGGCAAATGATGTGCGAGCCTTGCTTCAGAAATAATGACGAAGAATAAAAGTCGAGGTGTCAGGAGAATTGGTCGCTCGGTGTGCGCCTGTGCCCACGGGTAAGCTGCTCAATATCCCATTGAACCGCGATGTTTCGGCAGCGTCATTTGGCAGCGTAGTCACTGCCAGGAGCAGGCAGCTTAATCGTTCATCATAGAAGTATGCATGTAGTTAACGTCTGGTGCTCAGCCGGTGGATAGCTGAAGGAGATGCTCCATGAAGAAGAAATTAATTGCGCTGGCGGTGATCCTGGTGTCGGTGCTAATTGCCGTGGCAATTGCCCTTGCTGGCGGCGATGGTGGCCTGGAGGTTGCCGGTGTTCCGCTGATGTTGGCCTGCGCGGGGTTGGCGTTTTTCGTGCAGTGGCTGATTTTTGTTCCATCGTATATTTTCCAAACCGAGCACTACTACGACCTTACCGGCAGTCTTACCTACCTGGCTGTTATTACGCTTGCGCTGCTGGCGTCGTCGGCCTCATTGGCAGAGGCCGCTCCCCGGTCGATACTGCTCAGTGCAATGGTATTCATTTGGGCATTGCGCCTCGGGCCTTTCTTATTTCGCAGGGTAAAACGTGCGGGTAAAGATGGCCGCTTCGATGAAATTAAACCTATTTGGTCTCGCTTCTTGGTGACCTGGACGCTGCAGGGACTTTGGGTGTTCGTCACTCTGGCGGCAGCCCTCGCGGCGATCACCAGCTCGCGAGCGCCTGACATCGATAGTTGGGCGATTGCTGGTGGTTTGGTGTGGTTGGCGGGCTTGTCGATAGAAGCGATCGCCGACGCGCAGAAAACCCGTTTTAACCAGCAAGAAGAGAACGCCGGCAAATTCATAAATATTGGCCTGTGGCGGTGGTCGCGCCACCCCAATTACTTCGGCGAGATTGTGCTCTGGCTGGGCGTCGCGATTGTGGCGATTCCCAGTCTGCAGGGCTGGCAGTGGGTGACGATGATTTCGCCGTTGTTTGTCGTGGTGCTGCTCACGCGTATTAGCGGCGTACCGCTGCTTGAGAAACGCGCCGACGATAAGTGGGGTGGTCAAGTGGACTACGAACAATACAAAGCCAATACACCGGTATTGGTGATGCGCCCGCCAGCGCGATAAGACTGAGGCCAGTGGATAAATGATGAAGAAGCGATTGCTTGCTAGTGTATTTTGTCTGTTGAGCACAGACTTGATGGCGCGCTCACCGGTGCTCGAAGAGATCGTTATTACCGCGCAAAAACGTGAAGAAAGCCTCCAAGAAGTACCTATATCGGTGGTGGCGATGTCGGCGGAAATGATGGCAGATGCCAATATCGGCAATATGGAAGACATCTCCAACTTCACGCCTAATCTCAGTGTTTTTAGTCATGCGCCTTTTACCAGCCTGCAGGTGCGGGGCTTGGGCTCGCCCTTTGATAAAGGCTTTGAACAGTCGGCAGGCCTGTTTTTGGATGGGGTCTACCTCGGCCGCTTGGCGTTTCTTGATGCGGCCTTTCTCGATGTGGCCTCAGTGGAAATTCTGCGAGGCCCTCAGGGCACACTATTTGGTAAAAATACGATCTCAGGTGCGATCAGTATTCGCTCCAACCAGCCCAGCCAGGAGTTGGAATTCTCAGGTGAGCTGGTAACGGGCGAAGAAGACCTCGATAAATACAGCGTAACCGCGAACATTCCTATTAACGACAGGCTGGCATTACGCGCCTCTGGCTTGATTAACCAGCGCGACGGCGCCGTGTACAACACCACCCTGGATCGCGATGAGGGCAGTGTCGATGCGCGTATTGGTCGCGTGCAGCTGCGCTGGGATATTGCCGACTGGCTGGATGTTACCTTCGCCGCGGCCGATACCAATCAGGAGTTTCGTCTCGGTAGTTTTCAGGTGCAGACCGCAACGCCCGAGCAGTTTCAGCTGATGCAGTTCTATGACCCGCGTGTTGAGTTGGACCCTTCCAATGAGTTGAGCTCGCAAGACTATCCCGCTGAGACTTACCAAAATGGCAATAAATACGATATCCGGTTCAACGCCCAGCTGTGGGGGCATGAATTTGCCTGGATAAATTCGCTGACCACCATCGCAGAGGAATCCAATAGCGACTTGGATTTTTCACCCATTCCTCTGCTGTATTTTTTGAACGCTGAGGATTATGAGCAGCTGAGCAGCGAGCTGCGCATTGTCTCTCCGCTGGGCATGTTTGATGGTAAGTTTGATTACGTGGCGGGTATTTACGCCGCCACCAGCGATACCCGTATTCGCGTGATTATCGATGCCGCGCCGAATCCTGAAGATTTGTTGACAGGACTATCGGCAACCAGTGGACTGCTGGCGAGTCTCGACCCCATTTTGGCCTCAGTGATTGGCGGTGGGCCGGGAGAGAGACTGTTGATTGACGGCTACCAGGAAAACCTCAGTACGGCGGCTTATGCGCAGGCGAGTTGGCATTTTTCGCCGGAGTGGACGCTAACCGGTGGTATTCGCGTGTCGCGTGAAGAGAAAGACGTCGACCAACAGCTGCAAATGTTCACCGCCGGCACGGACATCGATGGCCCCATCTTTACTCAGCTGGTCACCGCTGAGGAATATCGCCTTATCGATAAACGCATCGATGAAGATGTTAGCCCCAAGTTGTCGCTCAGTTGGATTCCGGGCGACGATATTACGTTTTATGGCAGCGCGGCGGCGGGGTTTAAAAGCGGTGGCTACAGTGGTTCTGCGGTGCGCGCTGAAATAACCGAAGTAGAACCTGAGTCCTCGCTGACCTATGAGCTAGGGGCGAAAGCTCGTTTCTTTGGCGGCGCAGCCTCGCTCAACTTCGCCACGTTTTACACGGAATTTGAAGACCTTCAACTTACTATATTTGAAGGCAATGTCAGTCGCATCTCCAATGCAGCGGGGGCAATCTCCAAAGGTGCCGAGTTGGAGTCGGCCTTCGTGACGCCCTGGGGTATTTCAGGCAACCTCGCCGTCGCCTATCTTGATGCCAGTTTTACCGACTATGAAAATGGCCCTTGTCCCGCTGGTGAAGACACGCCTTGTGACCTAACCGGGCGACCGCTGGCGAATGCGCCGTTGTGGAAAGCAAATTTCAGCGTGAATTATTTCCATGACCTCGGTGAATGGCCGGTGAACGTGCTGTTTGGCGTCGACGTGCTATATGAAGACGATAAGTACCTGCAGGCCGACCAGGATCCGATAGATTTTCAAAGCGAGTTTGGCACCTATAATCTGCGCCTGCGCGTCGCTGATGACGACGAGCAGTGGTCATTGCAGGCATTTTTGCGCAATGCCGGTGACAAACATGCGCTGGAAGGCAGCGGCGATATTCCTACACTCAGTGGCGCGCATTTTGGAAAGGCAATTGCGCCGCGTCAGTTAGATGTTAGCCTGAAGTATCGGCTTTAATAACGGCGCCGCGGGGCGGCGCCGAATGGCTGAGTTAATCGCTGTTTCTGCGTTTTTCGCGCTTCTCGCGGCGTTTATCCTTCAGCGATTTTTGGGCGGCTTTTTTCGGCTTTTCTTTGGCCATGTTTATTCTCCCACGATCCAGCGCCATGCTGCGCCGCGTTGCGAGCGATGCTGATCGCATTCATGTATGAATAAAAAAGCGTGCGACGCGATAAACGCTCCATAACGGGTTTCCCTCCATCGATGATTAGCGGTAGAAATGCAGCAGTCGGAACGTTACCGAGCGGCGGGCCATCTTGATGGACAGCTCTGCGCCGAGTGGCTGTTGGTAAACGGCCCTGCCCAGCGGCGAAAACACAGAAAGGTGGTAGTGCCTGAGTGTCACGTCTTTTGGTAACACCAATTTGACGCACAGTAATTCGCTAAATTCGCCGCATTCAAGTAGAACGTGATCACCCAGTTGTACCCGGTTATCTCCCACAGATGCTTGCTCGAGCCGGCACAATATTGCCAGTAACTCAGCGGGCTGGCTGAAAATTGGCGTGTCGGACAGAAGCCCGGATAAGCGTTGTGCAGGGAACAGCGATTCACGTTTGTCGGCGATGTTGCGCTTGATAGTTTGGGTAGTCTCGCGAGAAGACATGTCGACCCTCCAGTGGTGAAAACAAGGTGTTTGCCTTCATGCCGGAGAGCGAACTAACTCCCCGGCTTAGGAGAGAAATTTGAGTGGTGTTGTGCAGGTCTTGAGCTTGCGTTTCATGGTTGCCGGGAAGTCGATGAGTGAGCTGACAGCATAGCCCGGCCAAAATAAAAGGCAAGGGCGCGGTTGGGGAGTTGACGCCACCTAAAAATTAAATGATAATTGTTCGCATTAACGTTTGGGGAGTTTGATGTGGAACCGGATCGCCGCTCAAGCCAGCGCTATGTCACGATTCGTGACAACGTTGTGCAGAGTTCGCAGTTGCTTTGCAAGGAAGGCCCGTTGCGTATTTTGCACGCCGGCGAGCAATATCAACTGCGAATTACTCGTCAGGGAAAATTGATTTTAACCAAGTAATTTCATCTCAAAGTTAGGCCAGCCAGCACGTCGCCAGCAACGCCATCGTATTTGGAGCAACTATGCGAATTGCGCGACTGGGGCTGCTGGCAGGCAGTCTTACTATTCTTCCTGTGCTCGCCGACAGCCAAGGTGAGCCCGCCGATAAGGCGCTGCTTAGCACCGATAAATTAACTGTGTACGCCACCCGCTCAGCGCGCGACAGCCATCGCTTGCCGCTGATGAGCAACGTTGTTGATGCGCGCTCGGCTGAGCATGCCTCTGCCTCACGAGTGGCCGATATTTTCGATAGCCTCGCGTCGGTAGAGGTTGCGGGCAGTGCGCGCCGCAATGGCCAAACACTGGTGATGCGCGGTTACGACAGCGACGGCGTACTGGTGTTGCTCGACGGCGTTCGCCAGCGTTTTGAATCCGGGCACGATGGTGCCTTCTTTGTCGACCCCGCGCTGTTGCGGCGGGTGGAGGTGATACGCGGAGCGAGTTCCATGCTCTATGGCTCCGGCGGGCTCGGCGGTGTGGTGGCGATGGAAACGGTCGACGCGGCGGATTTGCTGGCGGCGGGCGAGCAGGTCGGCGGTCAGCTGGCGGCGGGGTATCAGTCTGTCGACAACGAACGCAGCCAAACTGCCAGTGTATTTGGTCGCACCGCCGCCATGGATGGCTTGCTGTCAGTGAGCCGACGCGAGTCGGGTGACATCGATCTTTCCGACGGCAGCACACTGCCGGCCGATGATGAGGTGCTCAGCGGCTTGTTCAAGCTGGGCATAACACTGGCAGATTTTCACAGCTTGAAACTCAGTGCCCAGCACTATCGCGGCGACGCCGAAGAGCCTAACAATCCCCAGCTGGGAGTTGGCGACGATCACAGTGAGGAGCTGGTGGATAAGCGCATTGACTCGACCTTGTGGCGCCTCGGTTATCGCTATGAGAACCCAGACCACGAGGGCGTTAATCTCGACGCTCAGATCTATCGCGTAGACACGGACCTGGAAGAAACTCTGACCGTCGCTACCGGCATGGGTGCGCAGGGTGACGAGCGTCGACGTCAATTGATCACCGATGGTGTGAAGTTGGAAAACAAACAGCTGTGGCAGTCGGGTGACAGCGTCACGGTGTATGGCATTGAGGCCTATCGAGAGGAGCAGCGCGGTTCAGATTCCGCAAACGGTGAAGCCAACGGTATCCCCGACGCCAAGGCGGACTTTGCCGCCGTGTACGCCCAGCAAGAGTGGCAGTGGCAGAATGCGGCGGGGCAGTGGTTGCTGCTCGCCGGTGCTCGCTACGACCGCTACCGCTCCAAACGTCAGGGCGAGGGGGCCGTATCGGGAGGCGCGGGCTGGCCGTTGCCATTTCCTCTGCCAGGCAGTGCGAGTGATCCGGATCCGGCGAGCTCAATTGATGCGTCCAAGTGGTCGCCAAGGTTTGGTGTCAGCCTTGCGCCAAAGGACTGGCTGCTGCTGTTTGCCAATTATACCGGGGCATTTCGCGCGCCGACGATGACCGAAATTTACGCGACGGGAAATCACTTCTGCTTAAACATTCCCGGAGCGGGCGGTTGTAACCGCTTTGTGCCTAACCCAGACCTAAAGCCGGAAACCAATTTGACCGCAGAGCTGGGGATGGGCTTGAGCTTTCAAAATGTATGGCGAGCGGGGGATGCCCTGAATGTTAAAGCGGCTTACTTCAATGTTGATGCCGAAGACTACATCGACCTGGAGGTGAACTTCGTTCCGCCGTTTTCCGGTCAACCCTGTTGCGGCACAACACAATCTCGCAATATTTCTGATGCGGTTATTCGGGGTTGGGATGCCACTGCCGACTATCGACTTGGGCCCTGGCAACTGGGTTTGAGTGTGGCATATAGCACGGGTAAGAACAGCCGAACCGACGAGTATCTGGTTAGCAATCAGCCGCGTACCGCCGCGATCAGTCTGGCCTACGAGGTCGCTGCGATTAACACCGAGATCGGTCTGCGTAGTCGCTTTGCGGACTCCACCAGCAAGGTGCCACAGGACGAGCTGCGTCGCGATAGCTACCAGGTTCACGATGTTTATGCTCGCTGGTCACCGGTGGATTCGCTGACGGTTGATCTCGGCGTTAACAACCTTACCGACGAGACCTATCAACGGCCCGTTGCGCTCACTGCCGCGCCGGAGCGTAACCTAACGGCGAGAGTGAGTTATCAATGGTAGTGTCGTCGGGCACCTACCCAGCGCGGGTGTGCCAGGGGCTAAGTGCCGCCGGCGCACATGCTGCATTGTGGCTAATGCACGTACTTGCGCCGGCATTGTTACCCGACACGGCGCCGGTTTCCGTCGCTGTTCCCGTGGGTGTAAATCTGGTGTCACCATCATTTCAGCCGGTATCAGAAAACACGGCGGATAACGCAACAGCAAACGAGCCACCATCGCTGGCGTCGCCGCCGGTTCAACACGCGCTCGCTGCGCCCCCGCGAGAAAAATCGTCTGCACAGCCGGCCCGCCATCGATCGCCACCGGCACCGCGGCGCACCCGACGTGAGGCCCAACAAACTCGGCAGCTCGAACCAATATCACAAGCCTCACCGCAGGAAAGCGAGGTAGCCGATGCCGTTGCCGCGCAACAGCAAACCCAAAATCAGGCGTCGACGCCCACCGCGTTGGCCGACGCTGAGGTGGTTGAGCGACGAGCGCCGCGCTATCCGCGCCGTGCCGTTGAGCTGGGTATGCAGGGCATGGTGGTTCTGCATGTGTTGATCGACAGTGGTGGTGCGCTGCGCGATGTGAAGGTGGCTGAGTCTTCTGGTTTTGGTTTGCTGGATAAGGCCGCGCTTGCCGCGGTATCTCGGTGGCGCTTTGCCCCAGGCCCCATGCAGGGACAGTGGATGCGAGTACCCATCGAATTTTTACTCAATTGATATGGAGGGTGTATGGATACCTTAGTAAAGGACGGCCAGAGTTTGCTGCAGCGCTACGAAGCACTGCAGCAACAAGGGAAAACACTTCGTGCGCGCAATGCCGCTGAATCGCTGGGAGTGTCAGAGGCGGAGTTGGTCGCCAGTCGTATTGGCCTTGGCGTCACACGTTTACGCAATGATGCGAAGGCGATACTGAAAGAGGTAAAAACACTGGGCGAGGTAATGGCCCTGACCCGTAATGAACACTGTGTGCATGAACGCAAAGGCTGCTACCAAAAAATCGGTTTCAACGGCAGCATGGGCCTTGCTGTAAACGAAGCGATTGACCTGCGACTATTCATGCACCATTGGTCGAGTATTTTCGCGGTCGAGGAATCTGGCCGTCACAGTCTGCAGTTTTTTGATCGTTCGGGAACCGCGGCCCACAAAATCTATTTGACCGACGCTTCGGACGCCGCCGCGTATCGAGCCCTGGTCAGCAAATTTTCTGACTGCCCTCAGGTTGAAGAGCTGGCGTTGGAGGCCTACCCCGAGCCGTCGCCGCCTCTCGCTGACAGTGACATTGATATTCAGGGACTCGAGAGCGCGTGGCGGGCGCTGAAAGACACCCACGATTTTCACGCCTTACTCGCGACCTACAAGGTGCAGCGTGAGCAGGCCTTGCGCTTGGTCAGCGACGATCTTGCGAAGCCGCTCAGCACAGAATCTCCCCGTCGTCTGCTTGAAGCGGCGCGCGATAGCCAATGTGAAATTATGGTGTTTGTAGGCAACCGCGCCTGCATTCAGATTCACAGTGGCCCGGTTACTAATCTGCGCGCGACACCGGGGTGGTTTAACGTATTGGATCCACGTTTCAACCTTCACCTTAAGGAAGATGCGGTCGCCGCGTGCTGGCTTACTCGCAAGCCCACCGTCGATGGTGTGGTCTCCGCGTTGGAGGTCTATGGCGCGGGCGGTGAACTGATCGTCACATTCTTTGGGCGCCGCAAACCCGGTCAACCCGAATTGCCGCTGTGGCGCGAGTTGTTGCAGACCTTGGCTGATTGATGATGGCAATGTTTTCCATTGATACTCTCGGCGTACTCGCGTGGCCGTTAATCTGCTGCGCCTTACTGTTGTTCGCTGTAGCGGGAGAGCGCCTGTGTTTTGCGGTGTGGGCAGTTTGGCATCGGCAACAAACCTATAGTGATGCCCTGAATTTGCTAGACAGTAACCGCGAGTGTGACAAAGCGTTGCGCGATGAAGTGCTGGCCCTGCATTTACAAATGCTCTCCACGCAGTGGTTGCGCGGTCAAAACGTATTGCGTGGCCTGGCCACGGTAAGCCCGCTGCTGGGAATGCTGGGCACCATCATCGGTGTGATGGCCGCGTTTCACCGCCTTAGTGAACACCGCGGCGCGGTGAATCCCGCACTGCTTGCCGATGGCCTGTGGCAGGCGCTAACAACGACCGCTGTGGGTTTGTCTATCGCACTGCTTGCCGCCGTGCTGGCCGCGTTGCAAAACAGTGTTTGCCGAGTGGTACTGCAGAACTGGGCCGCAAAACTCAATCAGCGATCTCTGGACATGGCTGGAGCCAAAGTGGCAGCGCCGACACTGCGCGTGGAGCTTGCATGATCAAACTGCCTGACTCTGCAGAGCCCGCAGCGATGGAGCTGATGCCGTTGATGGATATTCTCTTCATTCTGCTGTTGTTTTTCTTACTTACTGCCGGCGCCGCTGTTGCGCCAATGCCGGTAGCACTGGTGGAGGCCCAGGGCAGCGAGTCGTCGCCGATGCCCGATACCCTGCTGCAGTTAAGCGTGGATGCGACAGGCGTTTATGTATTGGACGAGCGCCGCTATTCCACCACCGCTGAACTGATGCCCAAACTTCTGGCGCGTTATCAGGCGAGTGCGGATGCCACCTTGCTCATCGCCGGTGACCAGCAGGCGCCATTACAGGCCTTGGTCAGCCTGCTCGATGCCCTGCAAAAAGCGCAGGTCGAGCGCGTTCAATTATTACACCAAAGGGAAATGTTTAATGAGAATAAATAAGCGCGCCGTGGCACTGGCCTTTGGCGCGGCGTTGCTCTCCAGTCTGGGTAACGCGAGTGAGCGCCTGGTCACCTTGGGCGGAGATGTAACAGAAATTGTGTTTGCGCTCGGCGCCGGTGATCGCGTGGTGGCAGTAGATAGCTCCAGCGTTTACCCGCCGAAGGTGCGTCAGCTACTCCAGCTGGGTTACCTTCGCGCCCTGTCCGCCGAGGGCGTATTGTCGGTGTCGGCAGATCGTATCATCGCGAATGCCGACATTGGCCCGCCTGCAGTAAAGCAACAGATCCTGGCTGCTGGTCAGCAACTGGAGCTAGTGGAGGCAACGCCGACACCTGAGCAGTTGTATGACAAGATTCGCCGGCTAGCGTCGTTGCTGGGAACCGTGGCCGCCGGCGATGACATTATTGCAGCGCTCAAAGCGGATTTCGCCGCGCTTGCCGAGCGGCGTCAGCGGTTATCGCATCGCCCTGGGGTGCTGTTTGTGATGAATCACGGTGGTGGCGCACCGATGATAGCGGGGCGCAATACCGCTGCCGACAGCATGATTCAACTGATGGGCGGGCGGAATGTTGCCGACGCGATACGCGCTTACAAACCCATGACAGCAGAGGCGTTAGTGAATGCGGCGCCAGACTGGATTGTGGTGACTGACCAGGGACTGGAGCAGTTTGGCGGTGTCGACGGCTTGTTGCGCCAGCCTGGGATGGCGTTAACACCGGCCGCTGAGTCGCGGCGCATTCTCAGCATGGATGCATTGTTGTTGCTGGGTTTTGGTCCGCGCACGGCTGACGCCGCCACCACACTGTTTAATGCACTACACGGCGAATCCGAAAATGATGCCCAGCGCGATTACTGAAACGCGTCATCCAAATGCGGCGTATCGCGTGCTGGGCTTATTAATGGCCTGTTTATTGGCGGCGTTGATGCTGGCTGCTTTTGTCGGTGCGGCCAGTGTCGAGTGGCAGCACTGGCAGTGGCGGGCGTGGCAGAATCCAGAGGCCGCCATACTCTGGCATATCCGGCTACCGCGCTTGTGTTTGGCGGCCATCGTTGGGGCAGGGCTCGGCGCATCGGGCGCGGCGATGCAGGGCTTGTTTCGCAACCCGCTTGCTGACCCCGGACTGCTGGGCATTGCCAACGGTGCGGCGCTCGCCGTGGCCATCAGTTTAATTGCCATTCCATCCAGCTGGGGTTTGCTGGGCCTGTACAGCATAAGCATCGCCGCATTTTGCGGCGGTTTGATTTGCTGCATCGTTATATTTCTTTTTGCTCGTCGCAGCGGCGGCGGTGTTGCGGCGCTGCTGCTGGCGGGGTTGGCGATAAACGCCCTTTGTGGGGCGGCTATCGGGTTTCTCACGTATTTGAGCGATGACCAGCAATTGCGCAGCCTCAGCTTCTGGACAATGGGTAGCCTGGGCGGCGCGCTGTGGACGCAAATCGCCGTGTGTTGCAGTGTACTGATCCCCGCCTTGTTGCTGCTAACACGAAGTGCTCGGCAATTGGATGTTTTGCAGTTGGGTGATCGCAGCGCCGAATACCTGGGCATTGACCCCCGCCAGTTACAGCGTCGCACCGTCATACTGGCGGCATTAATTGTTGGCAGTTGTGTGGCAGTGAGCGGCGTTATCGGTTTTGTTGGTCTATTGGTGCCACACCTGCTTCGTATGCTTATCGGCCCTCAACATCGATGGCTATTGCCGGGCAGTGCCCTGCTAGGTGCATTGTTGCTATTGGCTGCCGACACGCTGGCGAGGACAGTGGTTGCGCCTGCGGAGCTGCCTGTGGGCGTTATTACCAGCCTGCTTGGCGCACCGTATTTCCTGTATTTGCTACTGTCTCAGGGAAGGCGGCTATGAGTTTGCTGGCAGAAGGACTGGGGTGGGCGCAAAAAGGCAAAAAAATCCTTCATGATGTCAGCGGCGAGTTAGCGCCGGGAACACTGCTGGCCATTGTTGGCCCCAACGGCGCGGGTAAATCGTCGTTGCTGCATTTGTTAGCCGGTGGTGAACAGCCGGATACCGGAACAGTGAGTTTAGATGGGCAATTATTATCCACTTATAGTGCAGCGTCTTTAGCGCGGCGCAGGGCAGTGTTGACCCAGGAGCAAAGCTTGCTCTTTCCGTTCACGGTCAGGGATGTTGTGGCAATGGGGAGTTTACTCGCTGCCAACGACGAGGATATCGAACACTGCCTGCAATACTTTTCGGCCGCTGAGCTTATTAATCGCCAGTATTTGTCCCTGTCTGGCGGCGAGCGTCAGCGGGTACAGATAGCGCGGGTGCTGTTGCAGTTGCTGCCATCATTAAAGGCAGGTGACCCCGCTTATCTGTTTCTCGATGAGCCGCTCAATGCCTTGGATCTGAACCACCAATTTGCGCTGATGGCTTTACTTGAGTCGCTGCGAGATCGCGGCTTTGCTATTGCCTGTGTGATTCATGACTTGGTGCTGGCGCACCGCTTTGCTGACCAGGTTTGGGTGTTAAGCAATGGCCGGCTCGTCGCCCAGGGCGGTGCTGCGGCGGTGATTAACGAGCGCTTGCTCGACGAGGTGTTTATGTTACCCGCGCAGCCCCGCAAAGTGATGGCATCACTGCTGGACTGCGCGGCGAGGTAGGCACTCGTCCTCGCTCAGCCGATGAGCTGCTGACTGGCCAAGTACTCCTCGTAGCTACCATGGAAGTCGTTGAGCTTCTGGTCTTTGATTTCGACAACACGGGTGGCCAGCGACGATACGAATTCGCGGTCGTGGCTGGCAAAGATTAGTGTGCCTTCAAAGTATTCCAGCGCCAGGTTCAGGGCTTCAATCGACTCCATATCCAAGTGGTTAGTCGGCTCGTCCATAATCAGAACATTGCAGTCCATCATCATCAGCTTGCCAAACAGCAGGCGGTTCTTCTCACCGCCTGAACAGACCTTAACCTGCTTTTTGAAGTCGTCGGAAGAGAACAGTAAGCGCCCAAGCGTTGCGCGCACAATCTGGTCGTCGTGACTGGGCTTTTGCCACTGCGCCATCCAGTCGAACAGATTGAGGTCGTTGTCAAAGTCATTGCTGCTGTCCTGAGGGCAGTAGCCCAGGCTGGCATTTTCGGCCCACTTAATGTTGCCTTCGTTGGCGGCTAACTCCTTCATTAAGCAGCGCAAAAAAGTCGTTTTACCGGCGCCGTTCTCACCGATGACTGCCAGGCGAGTGCCCGCTTCAATAATCATGCTGGCGTCGCTAAATAGCTTGTCATCGAAGCCGTGGCCAACGCTCTCAAGCGTCAGCGCTTGGCGGTGCAGCTTCTTCTCCTGCTTGAAGCGGATATAGGGCGAGACCCTGCTGGAGGCTTTGATTTCATCCAGTTGGATTTTTTCAATTTGCTTAGCGCGGGAGGTCGCCTGCTTAGCCTTGGAGGCATTAGCCGAGAAGCGGCTTACAAATTGCTGAAGTTCGGCAATTTGTGCAGACTTCTTCGCATTCTGGGCTTGTAAGCGCTCGCGCGCCGCGGTCGCCGCCATCATAAAGTCGTCGTAGTTGCCGGGGTAGACGCGCAGCTCGCCATAGTCGATATCCGCCATGTGCGTGCAAACGGCATTGAGAAAATGCCGGTCGTGGGAAATGATCACCATCGTGCTCTTGCGCTCATTCAGTAGCTCTTCCAGCCAGCGAATGGTGTTGATATCGAGGTTGTTGGTGGGCTCGTCCAGCAGCAGAATATCGGGCTCGGAGAACAGGGCTTGCGCCAGCAATACCCGCAATTTCCAGCCGGGGGCGACTTCACTCATTGGGCCGAAGTGCAGGCTTTGGTCGATGCCCGCGCCCAGCAAAATTTCACCGGCGCGACTCTCGGCGCTGTAACCATCCATTTCCATGAAACGGGTTTCCAGCTCGGCGACTTTCATTCCGTCTTCTTCCGACATTTCGCTCTGCGAATAAATGCGGTCGCGCTCTTGTTTCACTTCCCAAAGCTCGGTGTGACCCATGATCACGGTATCGATCACTGAATACTGCTCGAAGGCGAACTGGTCTTGGTGCAGCTTGCCGATGCGTTCGTTCGGATCTAACGACACATTGCCAGAGGTGGGCTTGAGGCTGCCGTCGAGGATTTTCATAAACGTGGATTTGCCGCAGCCATTCGCGCCAATAAGCCCGTAGCGGTTGCCGTTGCCAAACTTCACTGAGATGTTTTCAAACAGCGGCTTGGCACCAAATTGCATGGTGATGTTTGCAGTAGAGATCAACAGAGTATCCTGAGCCTGCACGTGGCAGTGCGTAAATCGATGAGCAGAGAGCCGCGCACTATAAGCCTTTCAGCGCGCGAGGTCGAACGCCCGGGGCGATTTGGCGCATTATTTCCGCAGTGTTTAGCCCTTAAGGGGTTGCGCCAGAATCCATAGGCCGAAGCCGGTAAATACAATCATCAGTGCCAGCATCGGGAATTGACTGAGTGTGGCCTGGCGGCGGCTATTGAAGCAGCGCAGGGCTTCGACGTGAGCCAACCAAACACTGGCGACGTGACCGATCAGTATCAGCCAAACCTGGCTATCCCAGACCACGCCCATATCGGGAATGATGGGCAGGCGGCCAGTAATGGCATTGCCAAAAATGTTCCAGCCCCAGCCAAAGGGGTCGGAGATCAGCCCGCGAATTTTCACTCCCTGATTCAGCAGCAAGGTATAGTAGTGGGTGATGTGATAGACCAGCGCGATGGGCAGCAGGCTATAGCTGAACCGGGCGGTAAGCTCAGTAAGTGGGAGGTCGCTGCGGCTGAGCGTTTTGCCCAGCCATAAAAAGCCGAGAAACAAGCCCAAATACAGCAGTGGTGACAGCAGCAGCCAAAATACTTCGTACGCGATGAACCAGGGCCGCAAATAGGGGTAGGCGTAGATTGGGTGCTCGCCGAGCAGCGGAGTGAGAATATTCCAAGGGTCTTTCCAGAATAGGTTGAACCACAGCTGCGTTTCTTTTAATCCGTCGAAGGCGGTGGACGACAGCATAAACAGAATAAAGATCAGCAAACTCGGGTGCGTGGCGCGCTGGCCGATTAAGCCGGCAAACGGCCACTGCAGCACCCAACGCTGTTCAGCATTTTTTTGCAGCGGTGCCATATGGCCGATCACACGAAATAGCACTGAGAACAGGTCGGCGTAGTAAAACCACTGGCGACTCCCGACCAGCCAGCTACCCAGCAGGGTTAAGGCCGTGTACGCGAGCAGAATGACTGACAGTGAAAACGGCCGTGTATCGCCGAACAGCTCGATAATGATAAACACCATGTACTGGGCCAGTGCCGGCCAGTAGGCGAGGCGCTTTGGGTAGGCGATGTAGCCGCTGCCAAAAACGGGCCAGCGTTTTGACAGCACTTCTACAGACACCTTCCAGGGGTTTACGGCGTCGTACCAGCCACCCACCAGCGTGCTCAAATAGCAGCCGCCCAGAGCAAACACGATCCAGAAGTAGGTCATGTTGATATTGCGATAGCTGTCCTGATTACCGATGAGGCCGGCAACAATGGCCAACACGATGCTGGCAAACATAGCGGTCTGAAACAGCCGCTGCAGCCACGGCATCTTGAGCTGGCCAAGCAGCAGGTGTCGCGGTTGCTGAGCGTTGGGGGTTTCTCTCAGGAAAAACGCCAGCACAACAAAGGAAAGTGCCAGCGCTGCCATTGCCCCGTAGATGTACATCCAATAGGGCATGGGTAACTGGTAGGGCTGGGCGAAGGAGTGGGCGTGCACGGCGGTGCTGCCCACACTGGCGGCGGAAGCCATTGCGAGTCGAAGTTTCACTGCCGAGGGTACACTTCCAAGGTGCCAAACTGCAGGTCGTTACCATGTAGCTCAAGCATAAAACGACCGGTGCTATCGGCGGTGAACTCCAGTGTGGTCAGTTCGCCGGCTGGCAGCACCAGGTGTTTTTCGTAGCCGTGTACGTGCATGGCATCATCGCTGTCGCTGACGACGTTCAATCGCAACGTGTCGCCGGCATAAGCGGTGAGCGTTGCTGGGCCTTGGTACTGTTGGCCACTGAACGCCAGTGAATACTGTCGCAACTGTGGTTCGCTCGGTGCTGAGGTGGTGGGTTTCAGCCCCCACCACAGCGCCACCAGCACCACCGCACTACTTAGAACTAATGCAACTGTGCGCATGGTGGCAGCCTACTGCGCATTGCGCGGATTGTATGAGCGCTCCCAAGTTTGTAGATAGGCCTCCGCCGAGTTGAACAGGGCATCGATAGCTTCTTGACCGCCCTCGAGTCGGACCTCTTCAACGTAGTCGGCAACAAGGCCGTAATGGGCCATGCCCACTTCATCGATATGCCAGTACTTGCCGCTTTCGGGAATGGTCAGCATTTGCACGGTGACGGGCTCGGCGCCTTGGAACTGTGGCCCCCAGTCGTCACCCTGGAACAGTACAAAGGGATATTGCACTGGTTCGGAGTCGCCGCCGCGTGGTCCGGCGTGGCCGCCAAAGCCGTTGCCGTCAGCGCCATAACCCAGTGCCATCAGGGAGTCGCTTACACCGGCTTTTTCGCGCCAGAATTTCAGCTTTTCCATAAACTCTTTGTGCTTAACACCATTGCCCTTGTAGGGGTAGATTACGCCGCCATTTTTAAGGATGCGCGCGGCCTGATCACTGGTCAGGCCGCCGTGGGCGTCGTGTGACGATACCATCGGGTAGGCGGGCGTTCGCTGTTCCGCAAGGTCGAGCATAATATCCTTGCTGTGGTAGGCGGCGTGGTCGATATCCATCACCATGCCGCGATCCATCATTGCGTTGAGCGCATAGTTACCCAGCTCGGTTACTGTGCGGGCGTTGCAGCGAAGTCCCTCGGGGTAGATTGGCAATGCGCCGCCGGTGATATCGAGCACCATGCTGGATAGCGGGTCATTGCCGCTGCCGGGCAGCGCGGTTGCAATGGCGAGGCCGGGATCGCGCACGGTGGGTTCTTCGCTGGGGTAGTCGCGGCACTCAGAGGTTTTCCAGAAAGAGCCGGTATCCAACAAATTGAGGAAGTTCATAATGTCGCTGAACAGGCCGGTGCCGCCCAGCGCTGTGTCGATATCGTGGTAGGCGTAGAGATGGCGCACGCCAAGATCCCACAGCTCCTGTAGCTTGGCGTCGATCTGTGCTTCATCACACTTGGGAATTTCGATATTGCCCGCGATCATGGTCATGCCGCAGTCGAAGACCTGTGCGGCCTCCATTCCCAGTACCACTGCTAACTTACCCTCGTTAATGACCTCGCGTGCCTGCTGGGGGCTGGTAACTATGCGGTACCACCCTTTACCAGGGCCGCCGTGCTGGGCGTCGACGTAGTCCTGAATTTCATACATGTATTTGATTTGTTTGATGGCGATGCTCATATCGTTGCAGTCGGCATCGGGCGTCAGTGAATAAATAGAGCCCACGGTGCACAAACCAGCAATATTGGTGCCGTGGTTGACCATCAAACGCAATCCGGCCAGCCAGGCGCGCTCCACCCAGCGGTAATACAGCACGGTATGAGACAGGGACTTGTTGCGCGGCCAGTCGACAAAGGTCGGCCAGCCCTGCGTTTCATGGTTGGGCGATGCGCCGGTTTCCAGGATGAGGTCGGGACCGCGAATACCGTTGGGGCCGTGGAGTTCTTCGCAGTCTTCGAGTGCGTGAGTAACGCCAAAGCGATGGAAGGCCTCCCCGTAGAGTACGCCGCCAGCAGAGGGACCAACGTCACCGGCGTAGGACAGCTCGCTGCTCATGCCCATGTGATTGTGGATGTCGGCAAAGCCGATAGCGGGTTGGTCAATACCGCGACCTTTGAAGGTTTCGCCAGCCACCGAGGTGGGCATTTCCGGATAGCCACTGCAACCTGCTGTGGGGGCAAACAGGAATTGGCTGGCTGCGCCGCCGGCGTCGCCTGTGCTTAGCGCGCCATCGGCAGCAACGCTCAGTGTTTGTCCGCTGTGGCTTTGCAGGCTAAAGGTTTTGGCGCTGGCATCGCGCTCAATGGTCCAGATGGCGTCGTCGCTGGGCTCCGTCGCGGCGGTGATATTGCCGCCGCTGGCAGTAATAAAGCGCTCGTCGCTGGTATAGAGCAAGTATTTGCCGAGAGTTGCCGGCCTCATATAGAAGCGTTCGGCGCTGGTTTTCGCGCTGTCCATGCGCAAGGTGCTGTCGCTGAGAGCGGCGTATTGCTTGGTCGCATTGGATTGCAGAGAGTAGCAGCCGTTGGCCATGGCAAAGCGGGTTTCGGGAATACCGCGTTGGCTGGTGTTGTTATTGTTGTTACTCGATGATGAGCTTGAGCCGCCACATGCGGCGAGCAGCACGGCGGCGAGAAGCGTGATAGAGAGCTTGGCGTTCATACGTATTACCCGGGTTGTGATGGTTTTGCCTTCCTGGCGCACTGCGATCGCAGTGGACAAATTCTAAGCAATAAGAACTCGTCGATACCCTAGTGTGCAATAGTATGTTGTCACTGTCATCTATCTAACAGTAATTTAAAGTTTGCGGTTTAATTTTGTCGCTGTGCGGCGATTTTCATTTCTGTGGCGAGGGGCTCACCCAGGTAGCGGTCGATGGTGTAGTGCGCCGCATAAATTACCGGGGTGAGCGCAATGGCCATGGTAAATTTGTACAGGTAGTTCACGACGCCAATGGCGAGCACCAGCGATAGCCCCCAATCGGCGCCGAGATAAAAGGCAACAAACAACACAACAAAGCTGTCGATAAACTGGCTAACTAGCGTGGAGCCCGTCGCGCGCAGCCAGATCAAGCGCTCGCCGGTACTGGCTTTGATACGGTGAAATACCGCGACGTCGATAATTTGGCCGATAAGAAATGCCACCAATGAGCCGATAATGATCCACAGCCCTTGGCCGAAAACCAGCCGGTAGGCGTAGTCATAATCGGAGACCTTGCTGGCAATTGCCTGCTGCTCCGCGCTGGGCAGTGCAGGGCTGATATGAGACTGGGGCCAAAAGTCGGCAGGGGTGAGCTCAATGCCCACGTAGAACATTGCAAAGGCGTATAGAATCAGGCCGACGGTGAGGTAGGAGAGCAGCTTCACGCCGCGTTGCCCGTAGTATTCGTTGATCAGGTCGGTGAGTACAAACACAAAGGGCCACAGCAGCACCCCGGCGGTTAAATTGAAGGAGAGGTTGTCGACGCCGAACAGGCTCAGCGACAGTGGTTCAATCCCAAGGCTGTGCTCCAGCGAGAAAATCTTAACGCCAATAAACTCAGCAATTAATGCATTGGCGACAAAAAAGCCCGCCATTAAGATGAAGAGTTTGATAGCTTTGTTATTAACAATATTGTCGATCATTCGTGGCCTGCTGCTTGGGGGCAAATGCGCTCGGCAGGACTGCCAAACAGGAAATAACATGACAGGAAGCGTTTCTGAGAACAAGTCGCCAGTGCTGCTGATAAGCGGTGCCTCCCAGGGTATAGGCGCAGCAATTGCCCGGGAGTTTAGCCGCCAGAACCCCGCTATGCGGTTGGCATTAGTGGCGCGCAATGCCGACAAACTGGAACAGGTTGCCGCACAGTGTAGCGGTTCCGCAAGGGTTGAAATCTACCCTTGTGACGTGAGCGATGCGGCGGCTGTGCAGCGTCTTGGTCAGCAACTGCAGCGCGATATGGGCGCCGTCGATGTGCTGATTAATAATGCGGGCAGCTGGCACGGAGAGCCGGTAGCGGACATGGCCGTAGAGGACTTTGACCGGATCATCGCCAGTAATTTACGCAGTGTCTTTTTGATGTGCCGCCAATTTTTGCCGGCGATGCTTGAGCGTGAAAGCGGTGATATTTTTAATATGGCCTCTACCGCAGGGCTGGAAGGCTACGCTGGCGTGTCCGCTTACTGTGCAGCCAAACATGGCGTACTGGGGTTTGCCAAGGCCTTGCGTGAAGAGGTGCGCGGTAAAAACATTCGTGTATGCAGTGTTTCGCCGGGGCCGACCTGGTCGCCGTCGTGGGAAAATAGCGGTATCGCCGAGCAGGCCCTGATGCCCGCTGAAGATGTTGCGCGCGCGTTCTGGCACCTCTACGCGATGGATCGCAATGTCGTTACCGAGGACATTGTGCTGCGACCGCAGCAGGGGCACATCAGCAGCTAAGCGACTCATCCATTTGGGTTTTGCTGGCGGCAGGCTGAGCAGCGTAAGATCACATTAATAACAATAATGTAACAAAAGGTTTTGCGTATGCGCGCTCAGTTGTCGGTGCTTGCTGCACTGCTATTCGGCCTAACCGCTTGCGGTGGGCAATCTTCCTCATCATCCAATACCGCCTCGCCAGAGCTAGATGCAGCCCTGGCGCGCGGTGCCGTGCCCAGTGGCGCGCCCGCGGCGGCGTTTGGCGACATACCCCAGCTCCACTCACCGGCAAGCTGGCCCTTTGAAGAGGGCGCGCCGCGAACGTCCGGCACGGGCCGCTATGCCCACGGCGCCTATTACTGGACCGACTTTATTTACGACGCCAATGGTGCCAAGGGCCCCAATGTGCCGTTCTATCGCATTGGCACGCCCACCGGCGGCAGCCTGCATTACCCTGCGGCAAACATGGCGGGTAACGGCGCCGATTTATTCGTTGTCGCGCTGGGACGAAAAAATGGCGAATTATTTTTCCGGGTGGATTGGCAAACGCTCATTGACCACAGCGTGCCGGTGGCGGCCTTTGCCATCGACAACCAGGAAGGGGGCAGTGAAGAGTGGCCGGGTATTACAGGCCTGCGCAGCCCCGGGGTCGATGCCCTACTGATGTTATCGGCGAATGGGGCCTTTATTGATTATAAAGATGGCAGTGGCCCGCAGTTTGTGGGGCCGGTCACTGTGGATATGGCATCGCGATCGTTTATTGCGGCGCTGCCGCAGAGCAGCTTGGCGACGGATCAGCCGTGGACGCTGTACGTTGCCTCGGGCATCAACAATGGCGAAGGTGGCTTCCTTAACGATAACGCGGGCTTTCGCAGCCTACCTCATCAGCCGCCGGTATTTAACCTGGCTTTTCGCGACTACGACGATGAGCCGGCGTTATTTAATTTCTGGTTTGATGAAAGTCAGTCGACGGCGCTGAACACGGGCGATGTTTCCGCCTTTTCCCAGCAAATTGACTGGGCGCGAATGGGCGAGACGGAGCCCGAGCCGCTGCACTATGGCTACAGTAATCGCTGGTATCTGTCCTCGGTAGCGGGTACCGAGCTCGGGGATGGCAACTTCGCGGCGGGGGTTGATCGCAGCGAGGCGGGGGTGGTTGCCGACCCCGGTTACTACGATGCTGTTCAGCCCTACGGGATTTATATTCCCAGCAGTTACTCGCCATCTTCTGAGTCGCCGAGCCTGTTTACCTGGTTGCTGCACAGCTTTACGCAGAACCACAACCAATACAGTGCCAGCGTCCCGAACTACTTGTTAGCGGCCTGCGAAAATCTTCGCCAGTCGGTGTGTGTCACGCCGCTGGGCCGCGGTTCAGCCGGTTACTATGAGACCGCCGCAGAGCTGGATTTCTGGGAGGTGTGGCGCGATGTGGCGGCGCATTTCAATATCGACAGCGAAGCCGTGTTTACCACCGGCTACTCGATGGGTGCGATTGGCTCGATCAATCTCATGGTGAAATACCCTGAGGTGTTTTTTGGCGGGGTGATCCTTGCCGGCTCCCATGCCAACGCTAATCTGTTGCCGTGCTCGCTGGATAATAACGGCTGCGTCGAGCCCAAGGGGCCGGAGTTGATGGAGAACCTGAAATGGAACGGGTACTACCAGGCCCACGGCACCTTTGACCAACTTGTGCCCTTTCCGGATGCGCGCGCCACGGCAGACGGCATGCGCGACTTCGGCTATCGCTATGTCTTCGACCACTACTTAGTGGAGGACCATATTGTCTGGACCCTGAAAGATGCCGGCTACTCTGCCTTTGAAAAAGCCGCACAGTGGATGGTGGACTGGCAGGCATCAGAGGGTCAGCGTCGCGCTGCTCCCGGTGAGCTGGTTTATCGCTGGGAGCCAGATAAGGTGAATGCCGATTGGGGCATCGGGCCTACTGGGGCGTGGTGGTTGGAAGAACTTGAGGCCGTTGCAGGCGCCGAGTTTGCCGAAATTCGCGCCCAGTCCGGCGCCTTACCCGAGCCCAGTATTTCTTTGGAGCCCAGCGTAGGCGAGTTGATTTTTCCCGATGCGACGACCTTGAGCCCAGCCGTGCGCGACAGTCAGTTGTGGCAGCGAGGGAGTGCAGAGGCGGCGACCGGAGAGCTGCGGGCCAGCCTGGTTCAGGTGGCAGCGCTAACGATCAATTTGCGCGAGGCAGGTATTGCTGAGCGCGACGATAAACGTCTTGTGCTCAGTAGCGATAGTCCCTACCAGCTTCGCCTCACCGGTCTGGATGATGGCCAGAGCGTTGAGGTTGAGGGCAGTCGCTGGCAGGTGCGTAACGGCGAGCTTGTATTGAGTATGCCGGCGGGCGACAGCCAGGTGGTGTTCCCATGAAGCATAGTGTTTCCAGGAAGTGTGGCTTCCCCGTTAACGGGCTAGTAATTCTCGCCGCTGTGAGCGCGCTGTTAGTTGCTTGCGGGGGCAGTTCTTCACCCTCTGAAACAATAACGCCAGGCCCAATAAGCCAACATTGCGGCGAGCTTAGTGAACGACCGTGGTGTGACGCCTCGCTATCAGCCGCGCAGCGCGCGGAATTGTTGGTGTCTGCAATGAGCCTGGAGCAAAAAATCGATTACCTCGCGGGCGACGATCCCCAGGCCTCGGCCAGTGGCGACCCCTATGTCGGCATCGTTAATGGTATCGATGCCTTAGGCATCCCGCCGCTGAGAATGAGCGACGGCCCGGTTGGTGTGCGCGGAAGTCCGGCCACGGCGATGCCGATACCACTGGCCTTGGCGGCAAGTTTTAACCCGGCGCTGGCGCATGAAACTGGTGCAGCGATCGCCAATGAAGTGCGTAACAAGGGTAATGATCTCGTGCATGCGCCGGTGGCCGATTTAGTGCGCAACCCGCTGGCGGGGCGCAGCTTCGAAACCTTTGGTGAGGATCCCCTGCTGGCAACACGAATGGTTGTCGAGTGGGTAAAAGGCAGCCAAGCCCAGGGCGTAATGGCCAATATCAAACACTATTTGATGAACACCCAGGAAGGCATCGTTAGTGTGCCGCCCGTCGCTGCGGTGGTGGGTGGCCGCTCGGTAGTGAATGCAGTGGTGGATGAGCGCAGTATGCGCGAGTTGTATATGCCGCCCTACGAAGCCGCGGTGAAGGAAGCGAATGTTGCTTCGGTAATGTGCGCCTATAACTACGTGAACGGTGCTCCAGCGTGTTCTTCAGAGTACTTGTTGAAAAGCGTATTACGCGATGAATGGGGTTTTGACGGCTTTTTAGTCACCGATTACTTCTTTGCCCAGAAAGATACGGTGCAAACCGCAAATGCCTCGCCCATGATCGAAATGCCCTACGGCGTATTTTTCTCCCAGCCTTTGTTGCAGGCGGCTGTGCAGTCTGGCGCGGTGCCTGAGCAGGTTCTGAACGACAATCTTACGCAGATATTTCGGCGCTTGTTCAGCGTCGGTTTTTTTGACCGCCCCCGTTATCAGCGCAACGACGACAATATCGACCAGGCGGCCCATGCGGTATTGGCGCAAGATGTTGCCGAGCAAGGGGCGGTGCTGCTGCGCAACGAAGGGGTGTTGCCGTTGAGCGACGATGTTCGCCGCATCGCGGTGATCGGTGCGTCGGCGCAAACGCGCCCGAGCGGGGGCGGTTCCTCTTTCGTGACGCCATTTCGTTTTAAAACGCCACTCGAGGCGTTAACGGAGCGGGCGGGCGACGACGTAGCGGTCTCTTACTATGACGGTAGTGATATCGCTGCCGCAGTAGCGGGCGCCGCCGAGGCAGATGTCGCATTGGTGTTTGCCAGCAATTTGGCAACCGAGGGCAGCGACCGTTTTTGTTTGGCACTCGACTGCACACTCGCCGATGCGCCTGACTCCCTATTGCTAAACAACCTCCAAGGGGGAGCCCCCACCTTATTGGATCAGCTGACAGATCCGGTATTTGCCAGTTCGCCAATACGCGAGGTACTTGATCAACTGTTTGTGCCGCTGCTGTTAGGCGCGCCGTTGCTGCCGGTGTCTCACGACAACCAGGATGCATTAATCACTGCGGTGGCGGCCGCAAATCGCGATTCCGTGGTGGTGTTACAAAATTCAGGAGCGGTGCTCACGCCGTGGCGCGAGCAGGTTAACGCGCTATTGCAGGTCTGGTACCCAGGGCAGGAGGGCGGTAGTGCCATTGCCCGGCTGCTGTTTGGCGATACCGACCCGGGCGGCCGCCTGCCGCTGAGCTTTCCGGAGGAGGAGCTGGACAACCCTGTTGCCGGAGACCCTCGGCGCTACCCGGGCCTTGCCAATCAAGCGGAGCATAGTGAAGGCGTTTTTATCGGCTATCGTTGGTTTGATCAGCAATCGCGTGAGCCCGCCTACCCCTTCGGCTACGGTTTGTCATATAGCGAGTATTCGTTGACGGACTTGCGAGTTATCCGCGACGAGGGTGGGGTCGTGGTAACGGCGCGGGCGAGCAATATCGGCGACCGCGCCGGTTGGGTGGTGCCGCAGCTATATGTTGGCCTGCCAAGCCCGGCTGCTGGTATTGAGCAGCCGCCGTGGGCGCTAAAAGACTTCTCCAAGCATTGGTTGGCACCGGGCGAGTCAGCAAGCCTGCGCTATCAGCTTAGCTCACGGGATCTGAGCTATTGGGATGACAGCGCCAAAGACTGGGCCATGGCGGCCGGTGACTACCAATTCGCGCTGGGCTGGTCCTCTCGCGACCGTGTTATGCAACAGCAGCTATCGCTGGGTGGCCTGTGAGTGCAGTTTACGGCGCTTGCTGCTAGAGTGTATTCACTGAATACATTGTGCGCGATGGCGCGCAGATAATAATAAGCGTGTGCAAGAGAGGCCTGTTATGCCGCGATCCGGTACGTTTTATCGAACCTGTAACCTCTGTGAAGCCATGTGCGGTGTGGCGATAACGCTGGAAGAGGAGCAGATTATCGCGATAAAAGGGGATGAAAACGACCCTTTTAGTCGCGGCCATATCTGCCCCAAAGCGCTGGCTCTAAAAGACCTGTATGAGGATCCCGATCGTCTGCGCAAGCCAATGGAAAAGCGCGATGGCCAGTGGCATGAGCTGGAGTGGGAGGAGGCGCTGGATAAAGTTGCCGAGCATATGCGCAGTCTCCAAGAGGAGCATGGGAAGGATGCACTTGGGGTCTATTTGGGCAACCCAAATGTGCATAATCTGGGTGGAACCCTGCTCAACGGCGGTTTTTTGCGCGCGCTAAAAACGCGCAATAAATTTTCGGCGACGTCGGTAGACCAACTGCCCCACCATATGGTCGCCTGGAAACTGTTCGGGCATCAATTGCGCATCCCTGTTCCCGACATCGATCGCAGTGATTATTTTGTCATTATGGGCGGTAACCCGCTGGCGTCGAACGGCAGCATTATGAGTGTGGCGGACGTGCGCGGTCGGTTAAAGCAGGTAAGGCAGCGCGGCAAAGTGGTGGTGATTGACCCGCGGCGAAGTCAAACGGCAGAGCTGGCTAATGAGCATCACTTTATACGCCCCGGTAGCGATGTACTGCTGCTCTTGGCGATGTTGAATCACTTGTTTGCCTCAGCGCAGGTGACGTCCGGCCACTATCGCAGTTTGCTCGATAGCGACCCAGTGGCGCTCAAACCGCATTTTGATGCCTACACTCCCGAGCGGGTGGCGGAACATATTGGCATCAGTGCCGCCGATATTCGCAGACTGGTGGACGAGTTTTGTGCGGCCGAGGCGCCGGTGTTGTATGGGCGCATGGGCGTATCGGTGCAGGAGTTTGGCGCGCTGTGTCAGTACTTGATTATGCTGTTCAACGTGCTTACCGGTACGCTCGATAGCCCCGGCGGCTTGATGTTCACCACGCCCGCAGCCGACATTTTGCCCCAGACCGGGCGCGGAAACATGGGGCGCTTTCACAGCCGGGTTCGCCAGCTACCAGAATTTAATGGCGAGCTGCCGGTCTCCACGCTGGCAGAGGAAATTACCACCCCCGGTGAAGGCCAGATCAAAGGCATGGTGCTGATCGCGGGAAACCCGGTACTGTCCACGCCCAATGGCGACCAGTTAGATAAGGCTTTTGCCAGCTTGGACTTACTGGTGTCGGTAGACTTCTATCTGAATGAAAGTAGCCGTCATGCCGATTTTATTTTGCCGCCGGTCAGCCCGCTTGAGCGCGAGCATTTCGATGTGATTTTCAATCTGTTGGCGGTGCGCAACAATGTTCGCTACGCGCCAGCATTATTCCCTCCCGGTGCTGAAGCCCGCCACGATTGGCAAATTTTGTTGGGCCTGCGGGACCGCCTCGCACCGCCCCGCTCGATGAAGGAACGGCTGAGCCGCCGCGTTGAACAACGCCTCGGGCCAAGCGGCCTGTTGGCCTTCCTATTGCGCCGGGGCCCCTACGGCGCCGGTTTGCATCCCTTTAAGGGATTGACGCTGTCTAAACTGAAATCCGCGCCACACGGTATTGATCTGGGGCCGCTGCAGCAGCAGTTGCCGAAGGGGCTTTATCATAAAGATAAGCGTATTCACTTGAGCGCGGCGTTTTTCCTGGCTGACCTGCCCCGTGTTGAGCAACGCTTCTTCGAGCAACAGCGCGCGGCAGCATTCTTACTTATCGGCCGCCGGGATGTGCGCAGCAATAATTCTTGGTTGCATAACAGCCAGCGCTTAGTGAAAGGGAAGTCGCGCTGCACGGTATTGGTTCACCCCGATGATGCCCGGCGCTTGAATATTGCCGACGATGACACCGTGCGAGTCAGTTCGCGGGTTGGCAGTGTTGAGTTACCGGCATCAGTCAGCGACGAGGTGATGCCCGGTGTGGTTAGCATTCCACACGGTTGGGGCCATCACCGCAGTGGCACGGCCTGGCGCCGCGCAGAGGCCAATGCCGGGGTGAGTGTGAACGACCTCACTGACGAGCAGTTTATTGACAGCCTGTCGGGAAATGCGGCGCTGAACGGTGTGCCGGTGAACGTAGAAGCGGTTGCATAGGCGATGGCACGGGATTTGCCACGCAGGGTTTGCCAATAATAAAAAAAGATAACCATGTTCCATGGAGTGCTGGAGAGCTGTAAATGAAAACGAACAAAGCTGTGTTGTTCCCGCTGGCGATGTCTGCGCTATCGACGTTGTGCGTCGCGCCGAGTTTTGCGCAAACTGAAAATCGCGCCATGCTGGAAGAGGTAGTGGTCACCGCTCGGCGGCGCGAAGAGAGCCTGCAGGATACCCCGCTGGCGGTATCGGCGTTGGGCTCGGATATGCTTGAGCAAATGGGTATCAGCGATATTGAAGACGTGGAAACACTGGCGCCCAGTCTGCAGTTCTCGCAGACCAACTACAAAGCGCCGGCGGTCTTTATTCGCGGCATTGGCCAGCGCTCGGGTAATCCCGTGCTGGACCCGGGGGTGGGCATGTATTTGAACGGGGTCTACGTGCCGCGCTCTGATGCCCAGCTGCTCGATGCGGTTGATGTGGCGTCGATACAGGTATTGCGCGGCCCTCAGGGTACGCTGTTCGGCAAGAACAATATTGGTGGCGCCATACTGGTTGATTCGAAAAAACCGTTTACCGACGGCTTTGAATTTGGCGCAAAACTTGGCGCGGGGAATTACGGGCAGAAAAGTGCCAAGCTCGATGCCAACCTACCGCTCAGCGACAGCATCGCTATGCGTGTCGCGGTGAATGCCAAGCGCAGCGATGGCTCAATCGATAATGTCGCCGCTGACTATGCGCTGTTTGATCAGGACCGCATGGCGGTGTCATCGCGGCTGATTTGGTATGTCAACGATGAGTTCGAAGTCGACGTCTTCGGCTTTTTAAGTCGCATCGATGAGCGCGGCTCACCCTACAACTGCGTTTTTCAAAACAGCAGTGCCATTCTTGCGCAGGGCATTTACCGAGGGGCTGATGGTTCGGATTTACAGGCCGCCTGTAACGAGAGCTCTGAATTGGCGAAAACCTTTAAGGTCAGTCAAACCGCGGAGGATGCGGTCTATGCGATCGACAACCATATGCTGGCACTCACCTTGCGGGGCTCGGTTGCGGGAATAGATGTAGAGAGCATTACCAGCTACGCGATGCAGGACAATATCCGAATTAGTGGCGACTCTGATGGCACGGCGATTCGTGCAGTGGCGGTTGGCCCTGATGCCGGTTATCAGGTACTCAATGGCTCCGATGATCCGTCGGTCGGCGATGCTGTGCGCGAGCAATTCAGTCAGGAGGTGAAATTCAACGGCACCGCCTGGGACAATACCTTGAACTACACCTTTGGTGTGTTCTACGCCGAGGAGAGCTTGGAAAATAGCATTGATGGCACCGAGGTGGGCGACAACGGCTTGGTGGCGGTAGGGCCGGGCGCTGCGGTTGATCTGGGCATTCCGCTTCCCAATGCCCTGGTGTTGCCCGTGCAGGCCAACGCCGTTGCCTTGGCCGACTACGAAAACACCACTGCGGCAGTGTTTGCGCAGGGAACATGGGATATGACCGAGACCCTGCAGCTGACATTGGGTTTGCGCTATACCGAAGAAGAGCGCAGTACGGTGCAAATTCAAGGCACGCCGGACTACGATGAATACGCGAGTCGGCTCAATGCCCAGATTGGCAGCAACCCCGCGATATTGCTGCCTGTCACCCATGTGATGGACGGTATTTTTTCGCCGGTACCGCTGACGCAGTATTTTGCCTATGAGGCGCCCTCGGTTCCTCTGCTGTATGCGGCGCCGCTGCGCGGTGATACGCGCTTCTCGGAATTTACGCCAGCGGTCACGCTCAATTACCTGGCTGATGATGAACTGCTTGAGTCCTTGAATCTCGACAGCTTTATCGCCTATGCCACTGTGAGCAAGGGCTTTAAGTCGGGTGGTTTGGATGTGCGCTCGACGCAGACCGATTCGTCGATCAAGCAGTTTGAGCCTGAGATTGTCGTCAACAAAGAGATTGGTTTTAAATTAGACGCCTTGGATAGCCGCCTGCGTTTCAATGTAGCGGTGTTCCAGATGGATTATACCGATCTACAGGTCGCGCTTTATGAGCGCGGCACCACTCAAACAGAAGTGGTGCAGTTTACCGGCAATGCGGGCGAGGCCGTGGTCGACGGGTTTGAATTTGAGATTACCGCCCTGCTGGGTGATTTCACCATCAATGCCAATGCCGGGTATACCGACGGCGACTTTATTGACTATGACCTGGGTACCAATACCGCTGATGGTTTTGCGATTGTTGACCGCAGCGGCGAGGCCTTTCCCCAGGTGCCGCAAAATGTTCGCGGCGTTGTCGTGCAATATGATTGGCACTCGCCGATTGGTCTGATTATTCCACAGCTGCAGTACTACTATTCCGATGAAATATTCATCGGTACGGATTACCTCAGCGGTGACTACGCGAGCTCGACCATCGGCCAGTACGAGCTTTTCAATGCCAGGGCGCGTTGGCAGATCAATGAACAGATGGGCGTATCGGCCTACGTGAATAACCTAAAAGATGACCCATACTTTGTTGGCGGGATCGCAGTAACCAGCGTGATCGGGGTTGCCAATCGCGTTCCCGGAACGCCGCGAGAGGTGGGCGTAGAGTTTAGCTACCAATTTCAATAAACTGTAATGCTGCCAGGCCCGTGGATGGTTAGGGCATTTACGGGCATTTGCGTTGGTAAAGATGGACGCGGCCGACAGCCGGCCACGAGAAATGGACGAGGAACTATGAAGCGTATATTTGGCATGTTGCTTGGTGCAGTGCTGCTACTGACAGCGGTGCTGGTAATTCGCACACTGCAATTCG
This sequence comes from uncultured Spongiibacter sp., assembly GCF_964011655.1. Lineage (NCBI taxonomy): Bacteria > Pseudomonadati > Pseudomonadota > Gammaproteobacteria > Cellvibrionales > Spongiibacteraceae > Spongiibacter > uncultured Spongiibacter sp. Next base: position 89,212 of record NZ_CAXGPO010000010.1, read on the forward strand.
CGCCACCACAATTTGAGGCGAGCGAAATCTTGGCTGACGTTGATTGGTCAGAGGCGGAGTTGGCAGCGGGGCTTGCCGGAGCGCTGCGTTTTCCCACCATTTCGAATATCGATGCTGATGCCGTAGACCAGCAGGCATTTGAAGACTTTCAGGCCTATTTAAAACAGCGCTTCCCCAAGGTGTTTGCACAAATTCCCCACCAGCGCCTGCCCGGCGGTACCTTGCTGTTTCGCTGGTCGGGCAACAGTGAAGCCTTAAAACCCATTATGCTGATCGCCCACCAAGACGTGGTACCCGTGATACCGGGTACCGAAGATCAGTGGAGCTATCCTCCCTTCGCGGGGACCATCGCCGATGGTTACATTTGGGGGCGGGGAGCAATCGACGACAAAGCCAGTGTGATCGGTATTTTAGAAGCCACCGAGCGTTTGCTTGAAGAGGGTTTTGTTCCGCCGCGCACGGTTTATTTGGGGTTTGGTCACGACGAAGAGGTGGGTGGTAAGGGCGCGCAAGCCATGGCGGCACTGTTGGCTGAGCGTGGCGAGTCGCTGGCCTTCTTACTAGATGAAGGCGGGGTGATCGCCAAGGACATGCTACCCGGTGTCGCGGAGCGCGTCGCATTGATCGGCCCGGCGGAAAAGGGCTATGTCAGTTTGAAACTCAGTGCCGACGGTGGTGGTGGCCACTCCTCCGTGCCGCCTCAGCAAAGTGCGGCAGGCGTTGTTGCGGCGGCAGTGGCGCGCCTTGAAGCCAATCCGCTACCTGCTGATATGCAATATACGGTGGACTTTATTCGTTATTTGGGTGACAGCGTACCTTTTTACCAACGCTTGCTGTTTGCGAATAACTGGTTGTTTGAGCCGCTTCTGGAAAAAGTACTGAGCAGTCAAGCGCCGATCAACGCCGGGATGCGCACAACAACGGCCGTTACCATGTTGCAGGGTAGTGTGCGGGACAATGTTCTGCCGATTGTTGCCTATGCGGTGGTGAACTTCCGCATTCTGCCGGGCGATACGATTGACGGTGTGCAGCAGAAGGTGGCGGAGATCATTGATGACCCTCGCATTCGCATTGAGACCTACGGCGGCTTCGGGAACAACCCCTCTGCGGTGGCCTCACCCGACTCGGCAGGCTTCAACGTACTTGCCGATCTCGTCCGACAAGTGAGCCCAGGCACCATAGTCGCACCGCGATTAGTGGTGGCGGCGACTGATGCGCGACATTTCGAGGAGGTGTCGGAAAACAGTTATCGTTTTATCGGAGTAGAGGTTGGCCCGAAAGAAATGAAGGGTATTCACGGTACCGATGAGCGCGTCTCTATTGCCAGTTATGTTGAGGCGGTTCGTATTTACTATCACCTTCTTCGCCGCAGCGCTGAATTATAAGAGCTGCTTCTCGCCACTATTTCTGTGTGTTATAGCGGGTAAAAAAGCCCGCTTTTTGTTGTTGGCGCCCAAAAACGTCTATCCGTTCTTGGATTTTCTTACCGCTATTCTTATACATTGCCGCCCAAAGCGTGAAACAGCGCTGTTTTATAGCCCGAGAGACTCCACATGCGTTATCCCGTTGACCCCCATTTCCCAGTACGCGATGAAGATGCACCACTGAAAGCTGATCTTGCTGAGAAAAAGGTGAAGCCCATTTTTATTATGGGCTTGCACCGTTCCGGCACTACCTTTCTCTACGACAGTGTGGCGAGGGCCTTTCCTCTGGCACAGTTAACCCTTTACGATTTTTTTTACTATGACCGTCTGCTTCGCAACCATCAGCAGGGCGGTGCGAAACAAGATGCACAGCGCTTGAATGCCTGCTTCGCCGCGCTGGGGATTAAAGACCGCAATATAGACTCGGTGCCCGTTTCCGCCGAGGAAGTTGAAGAGTACGGCTACCTGCTCAGACGCCGCTTCGGCAGTTTTAAGCTCAACGAGCACAGCGCCGCGTTTTTTGAGGAAATGTGCCGAAAGCTGTTGACCGTGCATGCCGGTAGTGAGGCGGTCTTGCTTAAGAACCCCTGGGACACCGGCAATGCGCGCTGGATGGCGGAGCGATTCCCCGAGGCGAGGTTTATTTACATCAGCCGTGAGCCTATCGCGGTGCTCAATAGCATGCTAAACGCGCTGCTTTCCTATTTAGAGGGGCCTCAACACTATCTTGAAATGCTGTTGGACCGTGGTGACGGGCGCCGAAGTTATCGCGCCGGTTATATCGTATGGCTCGGACTGCGGGGACTACGCAAGCTGATTGGCCGCCGTGCCATTGCCCGCCTGGCAAGGCCGCTGCTGGCGCGAACGGTGGCCAAGCAAGTGGCGGCCTACCGCCGCGAGTTGGCGGCAATGCCGAGCGACCAGACGGTCGAGGTGGATTATTCCGCGTTGCGAGAGAGCCCCGACGCCGTGATGGCGAGTCTAGCGCCGTTACTGGCCGTGTCGCGCAGCGCCAGCGCTGAAAGTATGCGAGCGGTCACTGCCGGGCGGCCCGTTAATCCGGTTTTGCGCGATTACGCCGAGCATCTGGATAGGTTAGTGGAGCGAGAACTGGGCGCCGCTTGATAAGGGGTGCCCCCGTCATTCCCTCAAGGCCTGGAAACAGGCCTTATTCTCCCGCAGATATTTCCCCTCATTGACAAAAAATATGCGCCATCGGCAGGGCGTTATTTACTCATATACGCATAAACCCCTATAGCTATTTGTAAGCGACTGTATGGCAAGTGTTTTATTGCTCAAAAAAACACTATGACACATTAGGCGCGAATTGACTATGTCACACTCGTGTATCAGTGTGCTGCAAGGTATTGAAATATAAGTAAAAATTCTTATCCCCATGTTCTTAGGTGTGACTTAAGTCACGCTGGTCGTTTAGTGATGTCCTTATCATCTCTGTGTGTCTTAGCGATTTACACATATAAAAATGCGGCTGCTTAACAGCCGAAATAAAAATGAAAAAATTAAGCAGGGGCTGCTTCCGATTCGTCGGTAGGTTTCCTGTTTAGTGCGATACCTAGCCAGAGAGACGAAGAAGATGGAAAAGTTACCCCGCTCGCAAAATTCGCGAGACCCGTACCTGAGAAAGGACCTTGAAGCCGAGCTGCATATAAGCCGGGGTAAAGTTGCGACAGGCGGCGCACTTGAGTTGCCAGCCTCACCCGTCAGGCCTCTGACGCAGGTTCCCCAACTGTTGCCAATTGCAACAGCGCAGCGCGGTATGTGGATGGGCGAAAAGATCGGCCCCGCCGATGCGGTATATAAACTTGCCGAGTATGTCGATATCCGCGGCCATATTGATGCCGCGGTATTTCTCCGGGCGACTTCCATCTTGACCCAAGAGGCGGAGTCAACGCGAGTACAGATTATTGAAACCGCCGATGGACCTCGCCAATTGGTGGCAGAGGCCTATATGGGAGAGTTGCCGGTTGTCGACTTCAGTAGCCATGCCGACGCCGAGCAGCGTGCACTGCGGTGGATGAACGATGAGTTGCGCCGCCCCGCAGACCTCGCAGACGATGCACTGTGGTTCAGCGCGCTAATCAAGGTCGAGGATGAACGGTTTTTTTGGTACCACCGCTGCCACCACATCACCATTGACGGTTTTGGTGGCGGTCTGATCGCGCGCCGAATGGCGGAAATTTATAATGCGCTGCTCAGTGGCGAGGAGCCAGGTGAGTCGCCATTTTTACCCTTGGTAACCCAGTTGGAGCAGGAAAAGCTCTATCGCGAATCTGCACGTTTTGAGCGTGACCGAGACTACTGGAAGCAACAACTGAGTGGCCTGCCCGATGCAATTTCGCTGTCGCGTCGCAATGCCCAGCGCAGTGGTGGCCTGCGGCGCAGTGGTATTACCCTGTCGCTAGAGCACTCTGCGAAAATTCGCGACATCGCCCAGCAATATGGCGGCTCAGTACCGCAGTTATTAATTGCCATGCTCGCGGTTTACACCTACCGCATGACGGGGCAGCAGGACTTGGTCTTCGGTATGCCGGTTACGGCACGAGCAAACCGCACGCTGCGCAGCATCCCGGCAATGATGGCCAACGCCGTGGCGATTCGCCTGGCGATGGCCGACGATGCCAGCCTCGTCGACCTACTTGGGCAAACAGCGAAAACCGTAAGGAATGCGCTTCGCCACCAACAGTATCGCTATGAGGAGCTGCGGCGTGATCTCGGCCTGCTTGCACAGGGGCAGCAGATCTCCTGGATGGGGGTGAATATTGAACCCTTTGATTACGATCTGGGCTTCGGTGGCCACGAGTGCAGTGCACACAACCTGTCGAATGGCACCGTAGAAGACATGACAGTGTTTGTGTTTGATCGCGGTGCCAAGCAGGGCATGAATGTGGTGATTGACGCTAACCCCGCGCTCTATAGTCAGCGAGAGCTCGATGAGCACCGCGATCGATTGGCGCGATTAATCGAAGCGATGATTGCCGCCCCTGAGGGCGCGATCGGTGACTTTGACCTGCTCTCCGAGCAGGAGCGGCACCTGCAGCTGCAGGCCTGGAACGATACCAAGCAGCCGTTGCCGGACAGCCACTTGCCAGCCTTGTTTGACAAAAGTGTCGCCGCTTTCCCAAGCCACACCGCGGTATCTGACGCCGGGCAAACGCTGAGTTATTCAGCGTTCGGGCAACAGGTCAATCAATTGGCCCGGGCATTGAATGTATTGGGCGTGGGGCCGGGTAAGTTGGTGGCCGTGTCCCTGCCGCGCACCGCGGCAATGCCGATGACGCTGTTGGCCATTATGAAATGCGGAGCGGCGTATTTACCGCTGGATCCGGAAACCCCCGCTGAGCGCCTGGCCATGATATTGGACGACGCCAAGCCCAGCTTGCTGCTCAGCAGCGTTGAGACCGCCGAAAAGTTGCCTGACTGTGAAATACAAACGCTGCTGTGGGAAGAGCTCAACTTAAACGCCTTTCCCGGCGACGATGTGCCCCTTGCCGATATTGGCGCGAACAGCCCGGCGTACATCATTTACACCTCCGGTTCGACGGGGCGCCCCAAGGGCGTGGTGATTGGCCATCGCAGCTTGATGAATTTTTTGCTGGCCATGCAGGATGCCTTGGCACTTCAGCCCGAGCAGCGGATGTTGGCGCTAACGACCGTGTCGTTTGATATAGCTGTGCTAGAGATGTTTTTGCCACTGCTTGCCGGTGCTCAAGTCCATGTCGCTACCCGCGACATCGCCAGAGACCCGGCGGCGCTGGCCGCGCTGGTGAACGAGCAGGCGATCACGCATATTCAAGCGACGCCTTCGCACTGGCAGGCGCTGCTTGAAGATAATGCCGAGGCCTTTACGGGTGTTCAACCGCTGGTGGGCGGTGAGGCGCTGCCGATGGAGCTGGCGCGCAAAATGCGTAAGCTCGGAGCGCCGATTATCAACTTATACGGCCCGACAGAGACAACGATTTGGTCCACGATGATGACCCTGGACAAGCTGGAGGGCGGCACGCCGGCCATTGGTCGTCCAATTTGGAATACGCAGGTCTATGTGCTGGGCGACGATCTTCAGTTGTTGCCAAATGGCGCAGCCGGGGAATTGTATATCGGCGGCGAGGGCCTCGCGCTGGGGTACCACAAACGTCCCGACTTAACCGCCGAACGTTTTATTGCTAATCCCCACGGTGAGGGCTTGTTGTATAAAACCGGTGACCTTGCGCGCTGGCGTGACGACGGTGCACTGGAATACCTGGGGCGCAACGACTTCCAGATTAAAATTCGCGGCTTTCGTGTAGAGACTGAAGAAATTGAATCGCAGTTGATCCGCTGTCGGGGTGTGCGTCGTGCGGCAGTGGTGTTGCGTAACGACCCGGCTGGCGTACCAAAGCTGGTGGCGTTCCTGCTCGGTGAGGAGGGCTTCGATGCCGGGCACACCGCGTTGGAGGCCGCCACATTGCGCCAGCAGATCGAGCGCAGCCTCCCGGAATACATGCTGCCCTCTCACTATCAGGTGCTGGATGATTTCCCGCTGAATGTGAATGGCAAGCTGGACCGCAAAGCCTTGCCGGAGCCTCAGTGGCAACTTGTTAGCGAATACACGGCGCCGCGTAACGCGCTGGAAACGCAGCTGGCAGAGCTGTGGTGTGAGATCTTCAAACTGCCGCGTATCGGTATCCACGATAGCTTTTTCGACCTCGGTGCTGACTCGATTACCGCGGCGCGCATGGTATCGCGTCTGCGTGATGTCGTGGGTAAAGACGTACCCCTGGCGGCCATCTTTGAGGCGACGACGATCGCTGAATTGGCGGAGCAGCTGGAGCGCGGTGATCAAATAGATCCCCTGGCAGGTGTGCAAGCCCTCAACCCTTTAGCCGCGCGTGGCGAGGGTGATGCGCTATTTTGTATTCACCCAGTACTCGGCCTGAGCTGGGGCTTTGCGGGGCTAAATCAATACCTGCCTGACGGAACGGCCTTGTTTGGCATTCAGTCGCGTGGCCTCTCTGGCGGGCAGGAGCTTCCTGCGAGCATCGAGGAAATTGCCGCAGACTATATTGCATTGATGCGGGACCGCCAGCCACAGGGCCCCTACCGTATATTGGGCTGGTCGATGGGCGGCGTTATCGCTCAGGAAATGGCGCGTCAGCTGCGTGAATTGGACGAGTCAGTGAGCTTCCTTGGCGCTTTGGATTCCTACCCCTTCGTGTCGCAGCAGCGTGACGACAAGGCCGGTCAGGTACGCAGCATCTTGGAATTTCTCGACATCGCCGTGGAGGGCGAGCTGCCCGATACCATGGAGGAGCTGAGTGAACTGCTGTGCCGGGAATACGACGTGCTTAACCTGGAATTTGTCAAACAGTTGCAGGGTAAACAAAGCGCCTTAATTGACGATGTCAGTGCGGTGATTAGCAATAACCTGCAGCTGCTGCAGAACTTCCAGCCGCGGCCTGTAGATGTGGAGTTGCACTTTTTCCAAGCGGTGCAAACGGCCACGTCACAGGAGCTGCACCACCGCCCCGATGCCTGGCAGGACGCCGTCGCGGGTCTCAATATTTATCCGGTGGAATGCCATCACCAGCAAATGCTGGACGCGGAACCGCTGGCAGTAATTGGACCCTTCGTTGCACGCGCGCTGGCAGGTTGATAAGCATGAAAATCGCGATCTTCTCCATCGGCACCCAGGGAGATGTCCGCCCTTTTGTCGCGCTAGGCTTGGGTTTGCAGGCGCAGGGGCATCAAGTATGCATTGTCACAGGCGACAGCTGTGAACAGTTGGTGCGTCGTCATGGCCTCGATTACGCGCCGCTGACCGCTGACTTTTTGGAGTTGATGGCCAAGGACCCGGAAGTGCTTCAGCGCGGCCTGAACCCCGTTGCGCTTCTGCGCACCGCGCGGCGGGAGTTGTTGGCAATGTCTGCAGACTGGGTCACACAGGCCACGCAGGCGGCGAACGGGGCTGACTTATTGTTGGGCTGTGGCATGGTGGCATCGCTGGCCGCCGCCATTGGCGAGCGCTATGACATTCCGGTGGTCGAGACCCACTTGCAACCGGTGACACCGTGTCCTGATATTCCGCCGATGATGTTGCCACCGCCGCGCCGCCCGCGCCCCGGTATGGTAAATCAAGGCTTGTATCACGCCTGTCGCGTGCTGACGTGGCAGATGCTCAGCCCGGCCTACCGTCAGGTTCGTCAAAAACTCGATTTGGCGCCGCTACCCTGGTATGGGCCGTTTTACCGGCGGCGTCGGACTCACCATGTGTTGTATGGGTTTAGCCCGAGCATTATTCCGCCATCGCGTTATTGGCCGGAGTCGGTGCGGGTAGCGGGTAATTGGTTTCTCGACGAAGCTCAGACGTGGCAGGCGCCGGAATCACTGGAAGCCTTTTTAGCCGCCGGGGACAAACCCATTTATGTCGGCTTTGGCAGTATGCTCGGTGATGACAGTGCGGCGCTCAGTGAGGTGTTTTTACAGGCGTTGCGAAATAGTGGCCGTCGCGCCATTTTTGCCACCGGTTGGGGAGGCTTGGCAGATGTCGACGACGACAATGTGTACTGCCTGACATCGGCGCCGCACGACTGGCTGTTTCCGCGAGTGGCGGCGGCCATTCACCACGGCGGGGCGGGTACGACGGCGGCAGCGGCAAGGGCGGGGATTCCGTCGATAATTATGCCGTTTTTTGGCGATCAGCCATTTTGGTCGTGGCGCTTGCAGCAACTTGGGGTAGCCACCTGTTCACTGGATCGCAAGAGCTTGGATGTCGCGGATGTTGAGCAGGCCATTGAGTCGGCAACCGACGCGGCGCTGCGTCAGCGCGCAGCCACGGTGGGCGCGCAAATTCGCGCCGAGGATGGCGTGGCGGCGGCCATCGCGCAGTTGTCCAAATGGGGCTACCTGACCCCCGTCAGTGAGCCAAGCCCCGCTGTTGATCGCGACCTTGCCGAGCCCAGCCTTGCGCAATAGTGGCGCGGACACGCTGAGCTTGTCATCACCCCTGCCCGAAGGTGGATTTATCGAGCAGGTTTCGCTGCTGCCAATGCCCGAATTGGCAGTTAACGCGGTGCATTGTCGTTTTAAACAAAGCCGTTATACCCCGGACCTGTTGGCGTCTTGGGGCATTGCTTTGCCAGCCTCTTTGGCGCGGGTGTCCGCCGCGCGCCAGGCGCAATTCCTTGCCGGTCGTTATGCTGCTTGTTATGCGCTGGGTATAGAAAACGTAGAGAATCACAGCCCGGCAAGGCGAGATACCGGCGAGGTCATATGGCCGCAGGGGATTACCGGCTCCATCAGCCACTGCGACGACAGCGCGCTGTGCGTGGTCGGACGTGGAGGGCATTTGGGGATCGATATTGAGCCATTAGTCGCCAGCGATGCTATTGACGAATTGTGGCGCTTGGTGGGTGATGACAAGGAATGGCAGCGGCTCTCTATGTTGCCTCGCGATCGCGCGTTAACGCTGCTGTTTTCTGCCAAAGAGAGCTTGTACAAAGCGCTGTTCCCTCGCTTGCAGCGCTACATCGACTTTTCCGAAGTGCGTGTTATCGCAGTCGATCCGGAGCGGCGCACGCTCCAGTTCAAGCCGCGCTCCGCGCTGGGCTTGGCCTTGCCAAGGGGCTGTATATTTACCGTGTATTGGCAGTGGCTGGGAGAGCGCTGCCTAAGTTACACGCGCTGCGACTAAGTCTCTTCTATGGCAATATTGAAGCGCATATACAGCATCGACATAAAGGGGCTGATCAAATTAAAAAAGCAGAAGGGCAGGTAGCTGAGCGTTGCAACGCCGAGGGCGGTGGCATGAAATGCGCCGCAGGTGTTCCAGGGAACCAGTACTGAGGTCGCGGTTCCGGCATCTTCCAGCGTGCGGCTGAGGTTGCGCTGACTCAGCCCCTGCTGGGCGTACATGTCGCCGTACATTCGCCCGCCAATAAGAATGGTCAGATACTGCTCGGCCGCCGTGAGATTGAGCACCCCACAGCTGCCAGCCGTCGTTGCCACGAGCGACGTCCGGCTGCGCGCCAGTCTTTTTAGTCCGCTTGTAATGTCGCCGAGTAAGCCCGAGGCTTCCATCATGCCACCGAAAACCACAGCGCTTAAAATAAGCCATATTGTATTGAGCATGCCTGCCATGCCGCTGCTGGCCAGCAAGGTATCGCTAAAGCTGTGACCGGTGATGATCTCGCTACTACCTACAATGGTTTGCACCAGCCCCTTGTACAGCCCGCTTGCCGAACGCTCGCCACCAATTTGATAGACCAATTCCGGCTGCACATAGGCGGAGATCACTGTGCCGATGAGCGTTGCAATAAACATCACGGGCAGCGCCGGAACGCGTTTTACGATCATGACAACGACGAGCAGTGGCGCAAGCAATAGCCAGCCCGACAGGGTCATGCTGGTGTTCAAGGCATTCAGAATCGCTTGCGTTTCGGCAACCTCCCTTCCACTGCTGTGGTGTATACCCAGCCCAACAAAAATGAGCAGGGCAATGGCAAACGACGGCAGTGTGGTGAGCGCAAGGTAGCGCACGTGACTGAACAACTCGACATTGCACACACCTGCGGCCAGGTTGGTGGTATCGGAAAGGGGAGAGAGCTTGTCGCCAAAATAGGCGCCAGAGATGACGGCGCCTGCGGTGATGGCTTCACTCATGCCGAGTCCCACCCCGGTTGCCATCATGGCAATGCCGATGGTGGCCGCCGTGGTCCAGGAACTGCCAATGGCCGTTGACACAATGGCGCAGACAATTGCCGCGGCAGCATAAAACCAGCTGGGGTCGGCCAGCTGCAATCCATAGTAGATAAGCGTCGGTACAATACCGGCGACCGTCCAGGTGCTGGACAGCGCGCCAATCATAAACAGCATTAAGATGGGGATGATCGCAACGCCGATCACTTTTAGCATGCCGTCTTGCAGGGTTTGCCAGGAGCGGCCGCGGTGCAGGCCGATAACGGCCGCGACACCGCCCCCCAGCAGCAGTGCCAGTTGGTTGGGGCCTTCTATGCCGGCATCGCCATAGAGATAGACATTGAGACCAAGCAGGCCGATTACCAGGCATAGCGGGAGGAGGGCTATGCCGACATGATTAGCGCGGACTGGGGTCATTGGTTTTGGCTACCACACATTGCTGTTTTTTGTTTGTAGTGGCCAGAATAGCGGGCGCGTTGCGGTGGCGCCACTTTGGCACCACCGCAGAGGCTTAGCGGTTGGTTTTTACCCGCAGGGATTTAAAGCTAATGGAGTTGTGGTCCTCCAGGTCGCGCTCGGGCTCCTCTGCCAGTGTGGCGTTGGGGAACTGGCGGAAAAACTCGCGCATACTCAAGTACAGCTGATGTTTTGCCAGCGCGGCACCGATGCAATAGCGAGGGCCATAACCAAAGAGTACGTCTGGATTGAACTCGCGGCGTACATCCAGGCGGTAGGGGTCGTCGAAAAAATCGGGGTCGTGATCTTTTAGGTGGGGCATCATTAACACCATTTGCCCTTTCTTCACCTGTTGTCCAAGCAGTTCACGGTCTTCCGGAACGTAGCGGGCAAAGCCCATTTTCGAGTTGCCTGCCCAGCGCATAATTTCGCTAAAGGCGTTAGAGAAGGTGGCGGTAGACTCCAATGCCAGGGGGATCTGTTCTGGGTTCTTCAGAAAGGCATAGGCCGACCACTGCTGCGCCATCAACGTAGTGTCGGCGCCGGCACCAATCAATGCCAGGATCAGGGTAACGATATCCCACTCGTCGAAGTCTTCGTTTTCCGCTTCCACTTGCAGCAGCGCGCTGAGGAAGTCCTCTTCGCCTACGGGTGACAGGCGGCGCTCGGCGATCACTTCCAGCAAGATATCGATGGCCAGGTTGCTGTCTTGCTGGGCTTTTTCCCGGCGCTCGTCGGAAATAGTCGGGTTCCAGGTCTCGGTAAAGGTCAGCACCGTTTGCTTAATCTGGGGCCAGTATTTTTCAGGAATACCCACCATGCGAGTGATGGAGATAAAGGGGATGTGCCGCGCGACATCTTCAATGTAGTCGAATTCATCGGCGTCTTTTAAGCCCTCGAAAAGGCGGACGATATCGGGCTCGATGCGTCGGTTGATGTTATCAACAACATTGCGAGAGAACGCCGGGGAAGTGATTTTGCGAATAAGGCGGTGGTGGTCCGGGTCAGCCAGCAGGCTGTGGCCCACCAGGGCGCGCTCGAAGTTATTCCAGTTTTCTTCCAGTGGCCGTGGCGGCGCAAACTCCCAGTCGTAAAAGTCTGAGCTCAGGTACTCATTCTTCCAGCAATCCATAATGTCGGGCATGCGGGTCATAATCCAGCACATCCAGGGGGCATACCACACCAAGCGACCGCGCTCGGAAAGTGCCTTGCACTGGGGGCCGGGGTCCAAGGCATATTCCATGGAATTGGGATTGAAGACAGATTCGATCGGGGGCAGCTCGCGCTGTTCTGTGGTTTGCATTGCGTACACTCCTTATCTTTATTGTTTTGCACCGCCGCAACGGCTCGCAAAAATATCGGTGTTTGCGAAAAAATATACTACCGTGTATTTTTATTCTCAAGTGACATTATTTTTAATTTACCGCGCGTCGCGGCGATAACAATAAGGAGTGGTAATGCAAAACTTTACAGACAAGGTAGCGGTAATCACCGGCGGGGCCAGTGGTGTGGGGCGCGCATTGGCGCTCGCGCTTGCCGATGAGGGAGCCAAGTTGGTGATTGCCGACATCGAAGAAAATGCCTTGCAGCGCTGCAAAGCGGAATTGGAGGAGCGCGGAGCCCAGTGTTTGGCGCAACGCGCCGATGTTACGCAGCCAGAGTCGATGGCTGCTCTTGCCGAGGCGGCGTTTACCCACTTTTCCGGGGTGCACCTCGTTTTTGCCAACGCCGGTGTGGGGACGGGCGAAGGCGGCAATATGTGGGAGTACAGTGCCAATGATTGGGAGTGGGGCTTCCGGGTAAATACCTGGGGCTTGATTAACACCATTAACGCCTTTGTTCCCCGCTTGGTGGAGCAGGGCGAAGAGGCACACTTTGTGGTGACTGGCTCGGGGAATGGCGCGTTCTTAATGTTACCGGATACGCCGATCTACACCGCGACCAAGGCAGCGGCGCAGGCGATTACGGAAAACCTGCATTTTCAGTTGCAGGCCCAGCAATCGCCGGTGAAGGTCAATGCCCTGTTTCCCGGCCCACATGTGGTGAATACCGGCATCTTTAACTCTGAACGCAATCGTCCTGAGGATTTGCCCGTCGACCCGAATAAACCCGATTCTGGTATTCACTCGGTCGATGATATGAAGGCGATCATGGCGCAATACGATATGGAGTTGAAAACCACCGAGCCGGAAGAAGTTGCTGCGTTTGCGCTCAACGGGCTGCGCGAAGACAAGTTTTGGATTACCCCAATGTCGGAGAAGTCCCGGGCTGCCTTTATTGAGCGCACCCAGGGCATTCTCAATGGCGTAACGCCAACGCCGCCCAACGTACTGTAGGAGGCATTCGCTTGACGGACCGGCTTACGCTACCATTCGACGCTTTGACAGAGATGGGAGAATCATCGGTGCCAGCGAGTCAGCTTGGTCGGCGAGAGCGCAAAAAAAAGGCCGTGCGCGAGACCATTCGTAAAGAGACATTGCGCTTGATCGGCCGCCATGGGGTAGACGGGCTGACCATCGATGCGATCTGTGATTGCGTGGATATCGCCAAGAAAACCTTTTACAACTACTACGCGACCAAACACGACTTAATGGTGGAGCTGTGTCAGGAGGAGTTGCTGCAACGCACCGATCAATTGATTGACGATGTGCTGGCCAGCGGTAAATCTTTTGAGCAACAGCTCGGTCACATCATTGAGGTGTTTATCAATCGCGAGCAGTTGGCGGGCGGTATCGAACGTGAGCTGATCGCCTATTCAGTCGGCGCAATGTCGGCGAATATTAGCCAGGGCGCGGGGCAGCTGGCCTTTATTAACAGTAGCTTCCTGCGTTTGTATGAGCACAATCGCCAGGCCTTAAAGCCGGAGCTGAGTCCGGCTTTCTGTGCGGAAATGACCGTGGGCATGTTCAATGCCATCACGCTGAACTGGGTGCACGATGAAAATTACGATTCAGAAACCCGTTATCGTCAATTACTCGCCTTTATAAAAAGCAGCATGCTTGCCTGAAAGCGCCGCTGTGCTGGCATCGGTAGACCGATGTCAGCACTTTTCTTTTCCCGCCTTACCAATCAGTAATCATTTCTCCGCTGCTCTCGCTTGACCGAAATAGGGAAACCGTATACTTTTTTTACATCACGGTTACCTTTTTGAGAGAAGGGTCAGGAGGGAGAATGAATAATAGATATAAGAAGCCCATCCCATGCGGCTGGTTTGCCATTGAGTACAGCAAAGAGCTCGCCCCTAAGGATGTGAAGCCGCTGAAGTATTTCGGCCGGGACCTGGTGCTGTTTCGCACGGAATCGGGTGAGGCAGTATTGCTAGACGCCCACTGCCCGCACTTGGGTGCCCACCTGGGGCACGGTGGTCAGGTAAAGGGGGAGAGCATCGCTTGTCCCTTCCACGCCTGGGAATTTAATGGCGAGGGCTTTTGTACCAAGGTGCCCTACGCGAAAAATATGCCGCCTAAAGTCGACGGCAAGCAGGCAATTGGCAACTACCCTGTGGTGGAGCTGAATCAAATGATTTGGGCCTGGTATCACCCCCAAGGGGTGGCGCCGCTGTGGGAAGTTGAGCGCCACGCCGAGCTGCACTCCGACGAGTGGACGGAGATGGATGTCTTCGATTGGCAGATTAACTCGATCATTCAGGAGACCGGTGAAAATGCCGTGGACATCGCGCATTTTGTGACCGTTCATGAGTCTCCGGAAATGCCGGATGGTCACGTCACCATCGACGGTTACAAACGCAGCACGCTGATGGACAGTCTACAGCACGCCATCGATGAAGAGGGTAATGTAGACCTGAGTGGCGAGAACTATGACCAGGGGCGCCTGGAAACCTATTCATTTGGCCCGGGACAAACCTACCAAAAATTCTCTCGCATGTTCGATATTGTCATGATGGGCACCATCACACCTATCGACGACCAGAACATTCACATGCGCTTTAACTTCTCTATGCCTAAACAGCAGAGTGGTGAGCACACCCTATACGCCAATGCCTTCCGCGACGAGATCGTTCGCCAAGTCGGTCAGGATATCCCTATCTGGGAAAACAAAGTGTATCTGGAGCACCCCACGCTGTGTGATGGCGACGGCCCGATCGCAAAATACCGTAAGTGGTTTGAGCAATTTTACGCGGCGTAGATCGCGGTGCTCAACCCGTCCCAAAACCATAATAACGAGGAATAACTACCATGACTGACTCCAACGCCCCTATGGGTAAGCCCGGCGATATTCTCAACTGGCCGATGCTAAAAATTCGCTATAAAACGGACGCTGAGGCGATAGCGAAACTTTTACCGCCCGGTATTGAGCCAGGTAAAGAACCGGGCGTGACCATTACCATTTATAACTTCCCGGTATTAAATGAGCCCGAGTATGGTTGCGTGGTGAATGTTGACGCTAACTACAATGGCATTGAAGGTGAGTACACTCTGGGTATTGCCATTGATCAGGAGGCGGCAATTTACGGTAGTCACGAGCGCTGGGGGCAGCCGAAGTATTACGGAGAGACCCAGTACTTCCGCTTGATGGACTATGTATCAGCAAAGGTGAGCCACCGCGGATATACCTTTCTGGAGTTTAAGGGGCAGGTGACCGGTGAGGGCGAGATTCCCCCGGAGCACGAAACGAATGAGTGGTGGATAAAGCACCTGCGCGGTGTGGATATGGAAAACCCCAGCTGGGACTTCCCACCTCACGTTGTGCGTGTTTACGCAAAATACGGCACGGCGCATATCGAGAAATTGCAGGGCCAGGTCACGCTAAATGACAGCCCTTGGGACCCTCTGGCCAGCAAACTGCCTATGCGAACGGAAGCAGAGACATGGCTGTGGACGCCGATTTTCCTCGACCGCCGCATCACGCTCGAAGGCCCGCTGGACCCCGAGGGCTTTATGCCCTTTGCCGACACCATCGGTGGCTCTCGCTGGCCCGGTGAAAATGGTGGCCCCAAACAGTCCTAGAATCACCCTCGCCGGGTATCACCGCCCGGCTTTTTTCCGCTTTTCTGTGAGCTTGTCGCGCCGATAAGCTGATCTCCCTCATTGCTGTTGATTCAGGTCAATGGGAATGGCGTTGCCGCATATTATGATGCCTTGGCTAGAATAATATGGAGCGGGCCATGCATCCCATTTTTTTGCAGTTGGAAACGGATCATCAGCGCATGCAGCGAATGCTGTATGACCTCAATCATCAGATTGAGAGCTACTTTGGCTTACATGATGCGCCGGCTGATGTCGACGCAATGATGCGTTGCCTGGATTACATCCAGATTTACCCCGAAGTATGGCACCACCCTGTTGAAGATATCATTTTCAGGCAGCTACTCACCAAGCCCGGAGTGAATCACTATGCCGTGGAAAATGTGTTGCGAGACCACGGCATGCTGGAGGCCCTTAGTGATCAGCTGTCGTTGATATTTTCTGAATTACGGCTGAGTGAAAAGCCCGTGCGGCCGGCAATTATTCGCTTAAGTAAGCATTATCACAGTCGTCAGATATCGCACATTCATGAAGAGCGAGGCATCTTTCAGATGGCTGGAGAGTTGTTTGGCGACGCTGATTGGCAGGCGATTGAGCGCGAGATAGATGCCGTCATCGGGCCGGTTGGTCAGCACGAGCGAGATGATTATCTATCGACATTTAAGCCTGAGCACGCGTCTTACTCTGGTGCATTCAAACAGTAGTATTGAAGGGAATATACATGCCGACTGCGATCGCAAGAGAATTTGATAACGCCACTGATATGGTGCGCCGCTATGCAGTACAGGGGCCGCGCTACACGTCGTACCCTACGGCACTGAACTTTAGCGAAGCGTTTACCGATCGCGATTATGTGCGCTTTCTTGACGATGCAAGAAATAGCCCATCGCCGCTGTCCTTATATGTGCACATTCCGTTTTGTCGAAGCCTCTGCTACTACTGTGCATGCAATAAAATTATTACCAAAGACCCGCGAGCAAGTCGTCGTTATCTGGACCACTTAAACAGAGAGCTACAGCTCCTGTCGCGGCATGTGGGTGTGTCCCGCCGTGTAAGTCAGCTTCACCTCGGGGGTGGAACACCCAATTACCTAGACAAAGCGGAAATGACCGAGCTCGTGCATCAACTTGCCAGTCACTTCAATCTCGATGACAGTGACGACCGGGAATTTTCCATCGAGTTGGATCCGCGTTGCGTCGATGAGGATTATTTGGCCTTGCTTAAAGGCTTGGGTTTTAACCGTGTCAGCTTTGGTGTGCAAGATACGAACCCCGATGTGCAGCAGGCCATTAATCGCGTACAGAGTGAAGATATGATCGCCGAGCTGGTGTCATTGGCGCGGCGTTTTAAATTTAGATCGGTGAGTGCAGATTTAATATACGGCCTGCCACTACAGACCGAGGAAAGTTTTAAAGCGACGCTGGACGCGTTAATTGCGATGTCGCCAGATAGAATTGCCATCTACCATTATGCCCATATGCCACAGCGTTTTAAATGGCAAAAGTCGATGGATAGATACCCAATGCCGGATAGCGAAGAGAAACTGAAAATTTTTGCTCTGGCGAGTCAGCGATTGCAAGCTGCGGGGTATTTGCATATTGGTATGGATCATTTTGTTAAGCCCAATGACGAGCTGGCCATTTATCAGCAGCAGGGTCGTCTGCAGCGAAATTTCCAGGGCTATTCGACCTGCCATTCACCCGATGTACTCGGAATGGGGGTGTCGGCGATAAGCTCTTTGGGACGCTGCTATGCGCAGAATGAGAAGGATCTCGAAGCCTACTACGCCGAGATTGAAGCCGGGCGATTGCCGGTGACTCGCGGGTTAGAGCTTTCAGCAGAAGATATGCTTCGTCGCTACGTTATTATGCAGTTGGCCTGTAACTTAAAGCTGGACTTTAAGGAGTTGCACGGTCGCTATCAGGTCAGCTTTAGAGAAAAGTTTGCTGACGTCCTGCCGTCGCTAGAAGAATCTCACAATTCAGGCGTGTTGTTACTCAGTGGTGAGGGGATAAAAATAACGGAAGCTGGGCGGGCGGTTTTGCGAAATGTTTGCATGTTATTTGATGAAAGTTTGTCTCTGCACCGCGGAGCGTATTCCAAAACCTTGTAGCGGTTTACAGGCTTTTGGCGCGCTATTTTATTGTGTAGTAACTTTATCGCGACTACGCCGAAAGTAGACTTGACCCACCCGGAGATAAGGCGTTCAATGGCGGCAGTAATCACCCCCCGACATGTGTAAGGAGACCACATGCGACGCGCGGAAGCCCCCAAAGCCTGCCCACACAACCCTGCTGTTAGCTGTAACAATTGTCGACTGAGTGGCATCTGCTTGCCGCTGGCTTTGGAAAGCGATGAAATTGTAAAGCTGGACAATATTGTGCAGCGCGGTCGCCCCCTGCCAAAGAGCCGTCATATTTTCAGAGAAGGTGATGCGTTTACGTCTGTATTTGCCGTGCGCTCTGGTGCTGTAAAAACATATAGCATTACCGATGCTGGAGAGGAGCAGGTCACCGGTTTTTATTTTCCGGGTGAAGTTGTTGGCTTGGATGGTATTGGTCAAAACCGCTACGCGAGTTCCGCTGTTTCATTAGAGGTGTCGGCGATTTGTGAAATTCCTTTTTCGCAGATCGAAGATCTCAGCGGCCAGTTGCCCAATCTTCAACGACACTTTTTTAAGCTGTTGAGTAGCGAGATCGTTGATGATCAGCGACACATTACCTTGCTCAGCAAAAATACGGCTGACGAGCGTGTTGCATCGCTGTTAGTGAGCATCTCTGCTCGCCAGGCGCGCCGTAAATTGTCGGCATCCGCTTTTAGATTGCCGATGTCGCGTGCGGATATTGCCAGCTTTCTGGGGCTCACCGTCGAGACCGTAAGCCGCGTTCTCAGCCGTTTTGCAAAACAAGACTTAATTCGAATCGACAATAAGGAAATTAGCGATCTCGATGTCGAAGGCCTTAAGGCAGCTGCAAACCTTCAGCCGTAATTGTGGCTGTCATTGTGCCGTAGTGGCACAGGCTTGACTCAGATCAACCGGATCCGTCCGTTGGGCGGTAAACTTTCAATAAATCTCCCCGGAAAGAGTGAGTAGGCCGTGAGTGCAATAATTAGCAATCCCCTAGGTTTTTTGTTCAGTCCCCGTAAGCAGTGGCGTATGGTTGCCGATGCCGGCGATGAGGGTTTGGCTGCCAAGCTGCTGTACCCCATCATTCTTGCCATCGGGCCATGCGTTGCGTGGTACTACGGTGCCAGCCAAGTGGGTTGGACGGTGGGCGATGGCGAGGTGGTGCGCCTGACGCAGGCGAGTGCTCTGCAGATTGTCATTGCCTTCTATTTTGCGATGTTGGGCTCGTTGGCGGTGATCGGTTATTTCGTTCACTGGATGTCCGAGACCTATGGCGCTTCCTCGTCGGTGCTCAAGGGCATCGTCTTATCTGGATACACGGCAACTCCGCTGTTCATTGCGGGGCTTTGCGGTTTCTTTCCTCTTTTCTGGTTTGATCTGACCCTGGGTATTCTGGCCTTGGGTTGGTCTGTATACCTGCTGTATTTAGGTATTCCGCTGGCGATGGGAATTCCTGAAGAGCGCGGCTTTTTGTACGCCTCGGCGGTAGTCGCAATCTGTATGGTGATATTTATGGCGCTAATGGGCGCGGTGGTTATTCTCTGGGATATGGGAATGACACCGGTGTTCACTGATTAGCGGCATAAATTAGTCGGTAGGAAGGTAAATTTTCTGCGGCATAGTGTCGCAGGCCTGTTTAGCTTTCTGTTGATCTGGGTCAGCATTGCGGCCCCCACCTGCTGGGACAATACCCACCTCCATCATGTCTGCCCGAACGGCGCTTGTTGCCGGTTCGCGCATAGTCCACCTGAGGTTCGTGAACTGTCATGACATCTTCGCAAGAACATCCAACTTACAACTACAAAGTGGTGCGGCAATTCACCATTATGACTGTGATATGGGGCATCGTCGGAATGACCGTCGGCGTTCTCATCGCAGCGCAATTGGTTTGGCCGCAACTCAACTTCGACACGCCCTGGCTCAGTTTTGGGCGATTGCGACCCCTGCATACTAACGCGGTTATATTTGCGTTTGGTGGCTGTGCGCTGATGGGGTCTTCGCTGTTTGTGGTGCAGCGCACCTGTCAAACGGCGCTACTGTCGGACCGCCTCGCGGCATTCGTCTTCTGGGGGTGGCAGCTGGTCATCTTGCTGGCAGCGATTACGCTTCCCATGGGGCTTACCTCCGCTAAGGAGTATGCCGAGCTTGAATGGCCAATAGATGTGCTTATCGCCGTAGTTTGGGTGGCCTATGCGGTACTCTTTTTCGGCACGATCATGCGTCGGAAGATGTCGCATATTTATGTGGCGAACTGGTTCTACGGCGCGTTTATCGTGACCATTGCGGTGCTTCACATTGTCAATAGCGCCGCGATTCCAGTGAGCATGTCCAAGTCTTATTCGGCCTACTCCGGTGCTGTCGACGCCATGATCCAGTGGTGGTACGGGCACAACGCTGTGGGCTTCTTCCTGACGGCAGGCTTCCTGGGAATGATGTACTACTTCGTGCCTAAGCAGGCTGG